>NZGH01000036.1 GCA_002690875.1 Rickettsiales bacterium | reverse complement strand
TGAATTGAAAAATATTCCTTTATGGTTATGGTCAACAAATTACGTTTGGTATGCATTCGCCTCAATCAGTGGTGCTTTCATTTCTGGAATATTGGTTGACAAGTTTTCTGCACATAAGATTGCTTTTTTAACACAGCTACCGATGCTCATTGCATGCTTAATACTTTGGCATGGAGAAGGTAACCTTTTGTTGGCTTTATTTTTTATATTTTTTGGACTTGGTGGAGGTATGTTGCAGCCAATGATAAATGCCTTATTAGCAGAGCGGTACGGAGTTAAATGGCTTGGAGAGATAAAATCTACTATCTGGGCATTAAGTATATTTTCTTCAGCTTTGTCACCAGTATTAATGGGATTGATGATTGATAAAGGATCAAATTTACCTGAACTAATGTTTTTGCTAGTATGTCTCAGTGCTTTTAGTGCAACAATGCCAACCATTTGGTTCAATTTTCTAAATTTAGTTAAACTACATCAAGTCAAAACATAAAAAATAATTAAGGAGTTTCCTTGAACAAACCTCACAATAGTCCAACTCCAATGCTGGTCGGAGAAAATGCTAAGCAATCAGATATTTATCAACCATGGGAGTTAGATAACCAAGCATGGTGGGATTGGTACATAACACTTGCAGAAAATAAACCCGAGGAATTTTCTTACCAAGAGGAAATTAATAATCTAAACACAGGAAAACAATTATCACTAAAAAACCTCAAAGCAGAACTTAGCAAACCATTTAACCTTAAGAAAGCTGATTATGATTTTTTCTTAAAAAATGGATTTATTAAAATTAAAAATATTCTATCAAATGATTCGATTTTTACTCTTCATAGAGAACTATCTAAAATTATCATGTCAGAGTTCAGTGAAAAAAGAATTAAAGAAGCTAATTTTCTAAGTATGGATCTAATTTGGTTAAATAACAAAATTGTTAAAGAATTCGTTCTAAGCAAAAGAATTGCAAAAATTGCTGCACAGTTATTGAATGTTCCTACGATTAGACTCTATCATGACAACATTTTATCCAAACAACCTGGGTGTGGTCGTACTCCATGGCATTATGACATTCATCACTTTCCATTGGATACAAAAGACGTTGTAACTGTATGGATTCCTGCTCAACCAATTTCAATGCAAATGGGACCACTATCTTTTGCAAAGCCATTAGATGCTTATAAACATGTAGAGAAAATCAAATTTAACAAATTCAATAAAAACTACGATAAAAAGGTGTCTGATTTATTTAAGGAAAAGAAAATTGAAATTGAATCCAGTGCTTTTGAGGTTGGTGAAATAAGTTTTCACCACAATTTGTGCTTTCACAATGCTCCTCCAAACAACACAACAAGAAGCAGAATAGTACTGGCAAATACATTTTTTAAAGATGGTACAAAAGTGGTGAAAAATCCGACGATGGTTTCCGGAGATTGGAAAAAGTTTATTCCTAACACTGATCCTGGTGGTTTAATTAATAGTCCACTCAATCCTATTTGTTGGCCAGAGGAGTCCTTAGATGTCTGATAATTTTATTCGTAGTTGTGAACATTGGAGTGAAAAAAATAGAGAAGAAATGATTGATTTTTATTCACTTGCTACAGTTGATTATGAACATTTAGCTAAGTCCAAAGATTGGGACTTATGGCTCAAAAACTACTCAACTCAAGTTGGGTACAAACAAATTAAACTTCTTGACATTGCATGCGGTTCTGGAAAATTTCCTCAAGCACTTCTTAAATTCTCAAAACTAAGTAAAGAAAATAACCATTCAATTAGCTATTCACTTCTGGATCCATCGTCATTTTCCATTAAAGAAGCTGCAAAAGTTCTTAAACCCCCTTTTATTTTAGATAATACATATGAAACGACTTTACAAAATTTTAATGGAGAAAAAAACTTTTTTGATATAGTTTGGGCCACACATGCACTTTATGCATTGCCTAAGGATGAATTAAGTTCTGCAATTGAAAATATGCTTTTTAGCCTTAAAGGCTGGGGGTTTATTGCGCACGCCACTCGAAACTCTCACTACATAAAATTTTATGACTCCTTTCTTCAAGCTTTTGGAAACAACCTCAGTTCAAATTTCACAACAGCTGAAGAAATCATTGATGTTTTTGAAAACTTAGGTATTGACTATTCTGTAAAGTATTTGAATTACCTTAACAGTACATCTGATAAAAATGCAAAGCAATTAGAAGGATATCTACAACGCTGTGTTTTTAATGATAATGTTAGTTTACAAGAAATGTTAAGTCACCCAATAACAGAAAGATATTTGCACAAACATTACAATAAAAATATGTGGCAATTTCCTCAAGAAATATCACTTATTTTTTTTAAAAAAAAATAATTTTTTGTTGTTTAATATGAATAGATATTGGTTAAGGAAATTATTAGCAGAGGAAAATTCCAATAGCTCTAATTTAATTCATCACCTTAAGACAGTGCACAGGTCAAATCCTGGATTTACTGAAAGCTGTGCAAAAAAAAGTGTTAATAAACATGGAAGATCCAGCTACCAATGGCTTGCCGAAATTATTGAACCACAAAAACACAAAGTTGTTTTAGATTTAGCATGTGGTAGTGGACCTTTATTAGAACTTTGTATTCAAAAATTTGGTGAAAATTTGACACTTATTGGTGTTGATATGAGTGATGACGAATTGAATGTTGCAAAAAAAAGGATAAAAAATAAAAAAACGATGTTTTACAAAGCGTATGCACAAAATCTTGATTTCATTCCTGTAAATTACATCGACGTCGTCTTATGTCATTGGGCTCTACCTCTAATGAATCCATTGGAGCCGGTTTTAAAAGAGATTAGAAGAGTTCTTAAGATTAACGGAATATTTTCTGCAATAATCGATGGGGATTTTAATTTATTATCGGGCTATAGGGATGTTCACGAATTGATTTACAGTTGGGCAAATAAAGAGTTTTCGAATTATAGTTCTTTCGAATTAGGTGACACAAGGTCAAGATGCCCTGATAAATTATTACCTTTAGTCAAAAGTATATTTAAAGAATCATATGTTAGTATCGAATCGGACGTTTTAGAAATCAGGGGCGACCCTTTGTCACTTGCTTTAGAAGTCTCAGGATTCTTTTATGCAACCTATGCTTTATCAGATAATAACAGGTTAAAAATGTTAAAGGATCTTGAAAAATTTTTCATAGACAATGCCAATTCACAAAATAAAGCATTGTTCGAAATGCCAATAAATAAACTTACTGTTTTTTGAGAACATGGAAATAGTCGCTGCTCATTTAATTGGTAGATTTGATTGTATAATTTTTTCACTGAAAAATTTGCTTCTATATTTTATTTTGACTGCAAATCAAGCAAATCTCATAACAAATGATAAACATCCAAAATATTTGCTAAATTAATTCTTTTGTTTTTAATTATTCTTCCATTTGAAATTAGTATTCGATACTTTTTTCTATGATTTGGGTCGGAACCATGGCATTCCTTTGTAAAATAACTTGGAAAGTTATTTTCAATTATCTAACCAATATTTTATAAACAAACTATATCTGGAAACCTTGAATGAGTTGTCACTCTATAAGTTTTCGGAATATTATTTTTTAGTACAACACGTCTGGTACTTTTTTTTATTTAGTGAGGCCAGTAAATTTTTTTTCACTATTAAAATTTAATCCCGAAGCTCCACAGAACCAGTACCATTTTACCTTAGGGAACTTTTTAGCTAGATAATTGGAGTTGAATCTTTGATTGTATGACACGAGAGACATTTCGTGGTGTTAAACTATTATGAAATTGGAATTATTGTAAGTTACCATTTTCTTAATTAAACACAACAAATAATTAATAGATTTGTCTACGCTAGTTAAAGCGTTGTTTAATTCAACTGATTGATTGCCGTATTTATGTCCTGCCGAATCTACCTCAGAAGATAAAGTGTAACTTGATTCGGCTTTCTCTATGTTAAATCCTGCAACCAAGAGATCAATTTATCGGTCTGTCTAGACGATGACATATTATAATCATAGTTTAACCAGTCTCTTAGTTGTATATTTCGAATAGTCACTCCTGAGCCTGGCCAAAACAATGTGGAAATTATTTAATTATAATTCTGCATAGTAGTCCAAATTGGAACCCCATCATCCAACCAAACTGGAATTGTGAAAGTATCCCGATTTGCTAATTTAAAAATTTGATTTGGAATGTTGGGATTAATCATAAAGTTATTTACGATGGTATGGAGAAGTTAAAGTTGGAAATACTATAATAATTACTTCAGCATACGAACCTTCCATTGCAAGTTTTTTTTAATGTCGGAGTTTTACCTCTGTTGGTATAATCAATTTTAAATCATTAACATTGATGAGAAAAACCAAATTGCTCTTTAAGTCATGAGCGTATAAATTAAACGGGAAGCAAAGATATAAGGGGGAAAAAATAATTAAATTTCATATTTAAAAAATATTTTAAACTGTAATTCTTTGATGCATCAATTCGTTGAAATATATATTTTTTATTTTCTTAAATTAATAATAATTTATTGAGTAAAAAACAGAAAAAGGTATAAAAATGGATTTAGAAAAAATGAGTCTGGATGAAGCTAATAATATTCCAGGAATGATTGAGGAGTCTGAAAAAAAGTTGCTTTACGTTATTGCACAAACATTACCTCTGGAAGATGGAGACTCGATAATAGAGTTTGGTCCATTTTTCGGGCAAAGTACAAATTGTATTGCTCAAGGTTTAAAAGCTAATTCCACCTTCGGAGATAAATGTAACTTTTATACTTACGATTCATTTGAGTGCAATAAAAATGGTTGGTTTGGCCCTCAAGTTTTACTTCATGCAAAAAAAGCAGAAGTTTCAGAGTTGGTAAAAACAGAGGGTGAAATAGTTAATTTTGAAAAAGTTTTTTATCATTTTATGAAAGATTATATTGAAGCTGGGATTGTCAAAAGCATTAAAAGTGAGCTTCTTAATAGTGAACCACCTGCAGGCAAAATTCCTTTATTGCAAATTGATAGTCCAAAATACTATGAAGAATTAAAAATAATTTTAGAAAAGTTTTTACCACTAACTAAAGTTAATGGATTTATTGTATTTCAAGATTTTTTCTATCAGTGGTCTGCTACCATTATTTTACCTGTTGCAATATTAATTGATAGAGGCTTTATCTCAATTCAAGGGTCTGCTGCTTCATCATTATTATGTCAAATCATAAAAGTACCCAATGAGCAAGATATTAAAGAATTGGATGAACAAATGAAAGACGAGGAAGATTGCTTTAGATTTTTTGAACTTGTTATTAACCGTTGCAAAATCGAAACTTTAGATAAACCTGAATTTTTTCTTCCAAAGATCACTCTTGCTCAAATTCAGTGGCTTTATCAAAGAAAAAAATACAAAGATGCACGTTACACTATTATTAAATATCTTAAAGACGGCAACCCTTTTCACTTAAGATTAGTTGATACATTTCTTGAACTTTTGGGTTTTGGGTTTTCAATTAGACGTTTGTTCGAAATGGATCAAAGCATAGAGAAACAAGAAACATTATCAGGAGCTGGAAAATTCAAAAAAGAAGAATCAAAAATTTAAAAATGATTTTTAAATTATTGTTATTATAAGTAATTATCAAACACACACAAACATCATTAATATTTGGAAAAAATGATAAATGACACTCAAGTTTTAATTCCTGGATTGTTGGATGATGATGAAGAAAAATTATTATTTGAGCTTTCAAAATGTATTAATCTAGATGAAAAAAATATATTGGTAGAAATTGGACCTTTATTTGGAAAGAGTACGTACGCACTCTGCAAGGGATTAAAACTTAACACCTCGTATGATCACAAAAAGACTTTATATTCCTTTGACGCTTTTGAATGCAGCATTAATAACTCTTTATCAACCCAAATATTAAATCTTGCAAAAAAAGGCAATGTTACAGATCTTTTAAAATACACAAAACGCTCAGAATTCAAAAAGAACATCTATGTTAACTACAATGAAATATTTAATCATTATTTAAAATCCTACAGTGATAATATAAAAATTATATCTACTGTAGCTGATAACAAAACTATTCAACCACCAAAAAATAAAGAAATCGCTCTAATCCTATTCAATATATCGAAAATTTATTTTGAGTTTAAACCGGTAATCTTCAGATTCTTACCTAAAACTAAAATTGGTTGCTTAGTTATTTTTGCTGATTTTTTTAATCATTGGTCAGCATCTTTGATGTTGGTCGTAAGTGTACTTATAAAAAAAGAATGTCTAATAATCGATGATTTTCGAAGTAGGAGCCTGGTGTGTAAAGTAAACAAAATTCCTAATAATACAGACCTAATAGATCTAGATTTAATTATAAACAACGAAAATAAATATTTGACTTTATTTGATGATCTTATTGATAAGTGTAGAAAAAAGAATGTAGAAAAAATGAATAATTATCTTCCAATTATATTGTTGGCTAAAATGCAGTGTCTATTTGAAAAAGGAGAATATACTGAAGCTAGGAACTCAATGATTGAATATTTTAAAGATGGTGATTTCTCGTCCAAAATAGCAAAAGTTATAGACCCATACTTAGATCTTATGGGTAGTGGCTTTTCAGTTTCTCAAATGAATAAAATTGAAAAAAAATAAATAATATTATGAATTACGAGGAAGCACAAAAAATTCCAGGCATGATAGAGCCTAATGAAAGAAAAATGTTGTATGAGCAAGCAAAACAAATTTCATTAAACAAGGAAGACTGTGTCGTTGAATTCGGTGCTTTTTTTGGCAGAAGCACTAATTGTATCGCACAAGGTTTATCTGCCAACCCAAGTTTTACTAGTAAATGTCTTTTTTATACATACGACTCCTTTGAATGTGATATTGAGGGTTGGTTTGCCCCGCATGTTAAGGCTTATGCTAAAGAGGCTAAAGTATTACACTTAGTAAAAGATGAGGGAAACAGAGTTGATTTTGAATCAGTTTTTAAACATTATTTACAGCCATACATTGATTCGAAATTGCTCGTAAGTGTTAAAAGTGAATTGTTAGACAGTCAACCCCCTGAGAATTCGATTGCTTTAATGCACATTGATAGCCCAAAATACTACGAAGAGTTTAAAATTATTTTATATAGATTCTTCCCTAAAGTAAAATTACATTGTACGGTTATTTTCCAAGATTTCTTTTATCATTGGTCAGGGTCTTTGATTTTAGTAGTAGCCATTCTTATAGAAAAAAATTTTATTTCTTTAGAGTGTTCTGCTGCTTCATCTCTTGTTACTAAGGTATTAAGGTCACCGACAAAAGAAGACATTCTTGAAATAGATCTTATTATGCAAAATCATGGCAAAGTTTCCAAATACTTTGACATAGCAATAAAAGAGTGTTCCAAGATTCAAATTGACCGCAACCACCAATTTCTTCCACGTCTAACATTAGCAAAAATTCAGTGGTTGTACTCACAAAAAAGATTTTCAGAAGCAAAATTTACGCTTCAAGCATATTTAAAAGAAGGGAATGCTTTTAATAAAGAAGTCGTTTGGGACTTTATAGAAATATTTTCTCATGGATTTTCAATTAGAAAACTTTTTGAGATAGATCATGATCAAGGGTAATAATGACCCAACTAGTTTCAGCTAGCCATCCAGATACCGTTTTCTATCTGTGGTGCAACTAAGGATATATTTTCTGGTGATTCTGCAAAGCCGATAAGTGCTGCAGCCCTGCTCATTGTTCCTTCATTGAAGTGATTCTTATAAAATGCAAGTCCATCAGCATCTGCCGATCTTCCTAATACATTTTGATAAAGTAAATCAATAAATACATCATCACTTGGATTCTCTCCATACTTTGTTTTGAATTCGGGTGACGCAATAAAATTATTAGCAACATTTTCCAAAGCTAAACCATTACCTTCCATATCATTCATATGATAAGCAACTCCTGTCATGTCAGGCGTCCTGGCAAAAGCTGCTTGGTACAATCTATATGCCTGTCCGGCAGTATCACCCGCATCAATATCTAGTGCAAGAATACCGTCAGGAAAACTTATTCTTTCAACACTTTGTAATTCATCCATTTCTGTAAGTAAAGTAGTATTTAAAACATTCCAAACAGTCAATATTTTTTCAATTGTATAAGAAGATTTGTTTGAACTATAGTTAACAGTATCAACTCCTTCACCACCATTAATTTGAAGAGAACCAAGATCATATGTTTTAATTTCATCATTTCTATTAGATCCAATGATTTCAGTGCCTGAGTTGAAAGTTAAATCACCCCTGTTTTGACCTATAGATTGATAATAAGCAAGCCCACTATCGTAAATACCAGAATCAATACCACTCTGTGCGTCAGGATATTTACTCAAATAATAAACTTCATTAAACCCAGGTTCTCCACTCATTGCAGGATTTGAAAAATTTGGGCCGCTCGATAATGGCAAGTTCCCTTTAAAGTAGAACCAGTCATATGGTGTAGTTCCGAACTCAGATCTTTTTGTACCGGCTGCAGGAAAAACCATTATGTCAAAAATTCCATTATCGGTGTTAATGATTTTCATTTGGTAGGCTAATCCTGATAATGAAGATAATGGAAATAAAAAATCTAAATCCGCTCTAGTAAAACCTCCTAATTGGGTATTGAGATAAACAATTGGCTGTCCTGACTCATCGTAACTACTAACTATAATGTCATCAAACCCGTCATTATTGAAGTCAAACACTTCAAAAAAGTTAGCATTATCATGAATCTTCTCATTCTCAATAGTAATATTTTTAATCTTTATACTACTTTCATTAAATTCATAAAAATGAAAATACGTAGCAGCTTCGTTATCAGTCCCTTCCGTGACAAAGTCGACGCTACTGTCCTTTAAGCGAGCTGTTGCATATTTTGCAACTATTAATGGATCTTCATTTGGAAAAATTTGAATTTCTTCTGCATCAGTATAAGTGGCAGACTGTATATAATCATCACCAAATCTAAAATAAGTCGTTTCACCAATATTACCAAGCCAAGAAAGTGTTGGAAGAGTTCTTTTATCGTCAGTATCAAACGGAACTTCTCCAAAAATAATATCCCAAGTCTTTAGGTTATGATCACGAATTGCAAGACCTGGTCTAGCTCCCTCTGTGAGATCAAAACCTTGAATATCTGAGAAAAAAAAAGTCTTATTAATACTTTTTGAACTTACATTATCTAAGTATTCAATAGTTCCTCCACCGAGTTTTCCGTTAATAGGAGGAACTTCTTCATTAATTGGCAAAACTTCGAGAGTAGGATTAGAACCGTCAAAAATATACGCAAAAGGATGTTGCTGAAATCCACTAAATATAGAAATCCCTGATTTTGTACTCGAAGAAGGGGAAGAGTTTGCTGCATGCAACCAATCCTGCCTGTCTAGAACTAAAACCTGATAAATATTTCCAGACAGTAAAACAGTTGCATTTGTTTGATATTCAGAGGGAGAGATCTGCATTGTTCTTCCATCCTCTAAACTAGTAGCAAAAGTTATATCATTTAAACCGTCATTATTTAGGTCCTCCAAACTCCATTGTCGAACCCAACCCGGTAAAACTGTATTTGAAAGCCCTTTTGAATTTAATATTTGAGTACTATGTTCCCATTGCCCATCTTCATTTTGAGCAAAGAACACAAGCAAGTTAGGGCTACTAATTCCGACTTCAGTTTTATTCTCCGGACTCTGAAAAAAATGAACTGCAAGTGCCAAGCTACCTTCATTATCAAAAATAATGGAATCTGCTAAAATTGCACCAACACTGTCGTTAGTTGGGTCATCTCTAAAGTGGGAAAAAATAGAGTTAAGATTTGGAAATGGAGTATTTACTTCCTGAAAGAAATAGGAATTCAGCATATCAGTCATTTTTGAATTACTGTCAAATTAACTAGATTATAAAGTCAAAAAAAGTGAACAAACCTCTATATGACATTATATGAGAAAAACTAACTTATATCGGCTTTCAAACTTAGAAAATAACTACAAATAATTACAATTATTTTTTAAGAAAACTATGATGTTTGTTTAATTAATATAAGACTATTGTAAAATTAAATTTGTAAATACAATATTTAATTTTTAAATGTTAAAAATAATTTGTCAAAATAATTAATGTTTTAAAAATGAAATAATTAGAAGAATATAATCTAAATTTTTTATTAGCTTAAGAATAAAAATGACTGAAGAAAAAACTTTTATCTTGGGTATTGGAGCCCCAAAAGCTGGTACAACTTGGTTGTACGAATACATTCAAAATGATCCTAAAGCTAACTTTGGCCAGATGAAAGAATATCATTATTGGAATCTTGCTTTTCTTGATCAAAAAGAAAGTGAAAAAAAATATAAACTATTTAAAAAATCAAAAAAAAAATACTGTAGTGACGAACTTTTGCGTTGGACAATGTTGAGTATGAAAAATTACTATGGAATTTATTTTAATTCTATTATTAACAGTGGATACAGCATTACTGGTGACATAACCCCGCATTATGCAAGAGCTAAAGAACATCACCTCAAGTATATAAAAAAATACCTTGAAGCATTTGGATTTAATATAAAAGTTGTATATTTACTAAGAGATCCTATGGAAAGACTCTGGAGTAATGTAAGAATGGAAAGAGAATTATATGAGAGTATTAAAAATGATCTAAATGATTCTGAAGCAATAAACTTCAAAATCAACGATCCTTTTTGGAAATTTGACTCTTTCTACATCAACCCAATAAAAAGAATTCAAAAGATTTTTAAAAAGGAAAACATTTATATTGGTATATTTGAAGAAATGTTTTTACAAGAAAAATTAATGGAATTATCAAATTTTATTGGAGTAAATTACAACCCAGAAATGATTCAAAAAAAAATTAATGTAACTAATAAGAAAGAAAAATTAGATAATTCCACCATGAAGGAAATACAAGAATCTTATATCGAAACTTATGAATTTTGCTACAAAAACTTTCCTCAAACAAAATATTTATGGAACAAGCAATCCGAATAAAATTTGTAAATATCTCAGAAAATCACCCCTACATCAAGAAATTGTTTTCCTTTAGTAAAAATAAAGAGGAATTTAATGTTGAGTTCAAAGATTTTATAAAACTATTTATTTAAAATAACATCAAAATCACATACATTATTTTTTAAAGTTTAATCGATTTAAAAGAGAAACTTTTTCAAATTTCATAGTATTTTTCCTCAGAACCTTTAAATTTTGAAACAGGATACTTCTTTATATTTTTTTGTATTTTTTGTAATGTAGGTCTTTCTAAATCAAACTTGGCTAAATCAGCAAATCGCAACAAATAAATAAAAATATCAGCCAATTCATCCACTATTCTGTTCCGTAAATTTGGATCTTTAGACTCATTCCATGAATTACCTTTTTTCCATTAAAACTTCTTATAATTCAGCTGATTCAATTGATATCGAAGCAGCAATATTTCGAGGCGATTGAAATTGATCCCAATCTCTCTCTTTAGCAATGATTCTTAATTTATTTGTCAACGCGAGAATATTCATAATCAAGATCTTAATAACTCCTTTTATCTTTAAAACTAAGTAATATAAATATTAAGTTTTAGTATAATTAAAATCTGTTTGTAGTTTACATTTTCAAAAAAATTTTCAAAGCGATCATAGTCATCCTAACTTTTAAATTATGTTCCACAAAATGTCTGATAGACTCTTTCGCTTAACTCAGGTGCCCTTTGAAAGGGCTTTAAATACTCTTTATCTATATATGGTTCTTTAAGTACATATAAAAAATCTTCAAATGGTTTTAGATTTCCTCTATTTGCTTCTTCTAACACAAATTCTACCTGATGGTTGCGTGGAATTACAGCAGGATTAAAAGATTTCATCAAAGAGACTGATGATTTGAGTGGCTCTATATTTTTCTTAATTCTGTCACGCCATCTTAAGTACCATTCTTCGAATATCTTTTCCTCATAGAGTTTACCAATTGGCTTGCTAAGTTGGCTAAGATCCCTAAAAGTATTTGTGTAGTCAGCATTATGTTTGTGCATCCAATCAAGTAAGTCAATAATAATTTGTTCATCACCTGTTTCTGAACCTAACATTCCTAATTTAGACCGCATCATCTTAATCCATTTATTTTTATAAATGTTTTCAAACTGCATTATTTTTTCCTCAGCTAATTTAATTGCTCTGTTACTATCACTATCAATAAATGCTAAAAGTGTTTCAGCGAGTCTGGCGAGATTCCATTGTATAATTTTTGACTGATTTACATACGAATAACGCCCCATATGATCAATTGAACTAAAAACAGTATTGGGATCATAAACATCCATAAAGGCACATGGCCCATAATCAATAGTTTCTCCAGAGATAGTTGTGTTGTCAGTGTTCATTACTCCGTGAATGAACCCAATGCGCATCCAGTGAACAATAAGTTCTGCTTGTTTTTCCATAACAGCTTGAATTAAATTCAGAGCCTTATCTTTACTTTCTTTCAAACTAGGGTAGTGACGGTGAATGGTGTAGTTCATCAATAATTCCACACCTTTTTTGTCTAATTGTTTGGCAGCAAACTCAAATGTACCAATTCGTATATGAGAACTAGCAACTCTAGTCAGAATTGCTCCAGGTAAAATAGTTTCTCTTAAGATCGACTCACCAGTTTTTACTACTGCGAGACTACGGGTTGTTGGGACACCTAATTTGTACAAAGCTTCGGAAATAATATATTCACGAAGCATTGGTCCGAGAGTTGCTTTGCCATCACCACTTCGAGAATATGGAGTTCTTCCAGATCCTTTAAACTGAATGTCTATTCTCAATCCTGAGGGAGTAATATGTTCTCCCCATGTATGGGCTCGACCATCTCCCAACATTGAAAAGTATCCAAATTGATGCCCAGCATAGGCCTGAGAAAAAGGAGTTGATCCTATGGGAAGTTGATTACCTGAAAATAATTCAGCTTGTTCTGCAATAGTTAAATCAGAAAAATCCAAACCAATAGAGCGAGCAAAAGAGTTGTTCAACACAATAATTTTTGGAGAGGGTACACTATCAACTACGGGCTCTGTAAAAAACTCATCTGGTAGAGTTGTGTAGGTTGTTTTAAAATTGAATCCACAATCTTTCATATAACTTAAATACCAAATCGATTTAATGTTTAGGGTGCTTACACCGTTATTTATATATTATTACTAAAAAAATAAAACTCAAAGATAATTAAATACTAATATTTTAAACAGATATTTTTTTTTTCATAGTAAAATTTTTTATAAAAAAAATGAAATAATGTTTGATAAAATTTTCAAAAATTGAAAAGTTTTAATTAATAATTTGTGTATATTAAATTTAAGATTGTTTTTTGCGACATACTAAATCTAATTGGGGAAATCCCTTACTCGGTTATTTTGACAAATTGTTTTAAAAAAGTCATTAAAGATACAAAGTTAATGTAGTCAATATTTGAAAAAGTATTTAAAGAATTAGACTACATTTTCTCTAGTTCATCTCAGCGAACTAGAGAAACATTTGATTACATTTTTCCAAAGAAAAACAAATTAATTTTGTTTGCTAAATAACTTGACCTCGCAGATAAAGAATCAATTATTATTTAATCTTGATTCCACCAAAAAAAAATTTTTTTGTAGACCATAATCCAGTCATTCATAAGTTAGTTGAATTACTTTAAGATCATATAATACCTAAATTTACCACATGCATAATATCAATAATCTCATTCAAAAACTCTTGGAAAAGTGTAAAGAAAGAAAAAAGAAAGCTAAATTTATATCTTAAACTTGTGATATTAAAAATCTAAATTAGGTAAATCAATGAATGACATTTTAATTAATAAAATAAAAAGTCTATTAAACAACTAATAGATTTTTAATTACTAGTTATATAATTTATTCAAAAATAATATAATTTAAATTATTCTGAACAATCTTTGAAATTATTTCTTAAACAATCTATTGCAATTTTATGAGAATAACTAATTTCTTTTTCTGTCATTTTTTTTTGTAATTCCATTTTTTTTTTATTTGCTTGTAAATTTCCTGATGATGCCGATAAATTCAACCACATATGTCCAATATTTATATTTTTTTCTACTCCTATGCCCTTTATGTAAAATTGAGATAGTTTTAGTTGAGAAAAAGTATTTCCACTCTCAGCAGCAATTCTATACCAAGAAATAGCTTCTTTTATATCCTCTTCAGATCCAAGCTGTTCATGTAATTTTCCAAGGTTGTATTTTGCATAGACATTACCGTTATATGCAGCTTCACTAAACCAATATTTCGCTTTAATAAAATCCTTTGACCCTAATAAGCCTGAAATATATAGCATACCAAGTTTCATTTGCGCATCCTCATCTCTAGATGCAATTTTTTCCCACTCCAACAAGGCGACTTTATAATCACCCTTAATAAAGGCTTCAGAGCCTGAATTTGAACCAATTATCGTTGTACAAAATAACTTTTGAGGAAAAATAAATATTAAGTAGAAAATTATAATCAATCTAAATTTCATAAAGTAACTTTCCTAATTTGATAATGATGGCTTAGAGTCAATATATTAATTTTTTTTTAATTTTTTTCTTACAATAATTAAGTTTATATAAAATTTTCACTACAAGTTAAGAAATATAATAAAGTGGCACTGCGCTTGAATAAGTCAAAGCCAAAACTATTCCATTTGCTGTTCCCGTTGACAAGTAGTTATGTTGTTTTTTATTTAATAGGTTTGAAAGAAACCCAAAAATTAATCCAAACAAAATAAAAAGCAAAATTAAGTATGCCATCAAAAAAAGTTCATCAAAATTAAGATAAATTGCTATCGATAGAGAAATCAAAACGTTTAGTTTTAGAAAATTAGCTAAAAGCCATCCATATTTACCTGATTCGTAAATCATTTGCAATACTATACAAAAAAATATGCATGAAATACTTAATAGTAGAAAAACAGTAATTCTTCCAACACTTAAGAAATATGAGCTTATATAACTATCAAGTAATCCACCAAGAATAATAATGTAAAAGAATATCATCCAAGAGAAAGTAATAAAATTAAAATTATTTAACCATTTTTCATTAAATTTTAAAGGCGTAAAAAAAATAATACATAAACTAATTAAAGAAAAATAATTGATAACATAGTTATGTACTGGATAATTTAAAAATTGAACTCTAAATGATTGTAAGAAAAAAGGTATAAAAATTGATGAAAGTATAATTACGATGCATAGTCTTTTTTTATTTATTTCAAAATTTACAGATTTTTTTCTCGGAAAAAGTTTTATGAGCGTTATAAAAATAAAGAATAAAGAAGTAAATGCAGAAGCAGCCCAAAATCCAATTGAGTTGCTGCTGCGAATTTCAAAAGAAGGCTCTAACTCTTGGAGCCAATCTGCAATAACAATTTGAGTGTCAGTGGAGTACAAAATGCCAACATGATCAGCATCATTGATAATCTGCATTCTCCTTGCGGTACCATTTTTTAACGAACCATAAGTAACATTTTTGTTTACATTATTTATTCCATCATCATTGAAAATTTCTATAGTTTTTTTAATTAATTTTCTTTCCCATTCGCCATTGAGTATTAAAAGATTAGGGAAAGTTTTTTTTAGTTTTACATCGGTGTAGGTGGATATTGCAATAACCGACCTTATATCCTCTCTAACATTAGCAGATCTGATAATGATATCACTAGCCATAGAATGTCCTATCAATATTACTTTAGAGTATTGATATTTTTTTTTAAAAGTATCAATAATCAAATTAAGCTGTTTGATAAATCTTTCGGATGGACCATTTGGATCCCTAACATTTCCTAAAAAAGGACTTTTGTGTTTTCCATGACCAAGAAAGTCAAAACGTATTGTAGTATGACCAGCATTTGCTAAAGAGACGGCAATGGATCGCATAAAGCTGGTAGAGCCTGCAAATCCATGCGCGAGAATGATCAATTCACCTTTATTGTTTTCCTCAAAGTGTTTTGTGATTACAACAGGTGTTCCATCAATATTCTCATATTTTGTTAAAAGGTTTTCCTCCGATTTCTTTAAATTGTAATACGAAGCAACCATAATTAAAAAAAATGAAAAGAATACAATTAAATTAAATCTATTCACAAAGCTAATATTTATTAAATAGTGGTTTTTAAAGAAATTTCAAAAATTTTCATGGCTTTTTAATTTAATCAATACACTAAATAAAAAT
>NZGH01000035.1 GCA_002690875.1 Rickettsiales bacterium | reverse complement strand
CTGATATTATTAATTTTATTTACTCTGTAATTTAAAAAAATATTCCAGTTGGATCAACTTACTTTAAATGCAAATTGAAAATATTGGTAAGTTAATAATCAAGTTCCTATTGTTTGTCATTAACTTTTTTAAAAAGCCAGTTTTCTCTTATTACTGATTAATTTAATGACTATTAAATCTATATTTTTATTTTTTTGGAAATTATAAATTTCTAAAAAAGTTTTTAACATGTTTTTTTAGAAAATAAAAAGAGCAAAAGATGATTTCTAATGAATTTAGAGAATTACTGGGGTACAAAAGTTTTTCGATTCTTTTATTGGTTAGGATATTAGGTATCACCTCCTATCAAATACTTATAGTTACTGTAGCATGGCAATTATATGATTTAACTTCTAGCGTTTGGGATTTGGGTCTGGTTGGTTTGTTTCAATTTATTCCTGCTCTATTACTTTCATTACCTGCCGGACAAATGGTAGACCGATTTCATAAAGGAAAGATATTAGTTTTTTGCTTTGCATCTCATGCGTTAGTAGCTTCACTTTTATTTTATTTCACCGCATACAATATTATTTCAAGAGAAACTATTTTTTTACTTGCTGGTGTTTTGGGGACAACTCGCGCTTTTCAAATGCCGTCTCAACAATCTTTGACTCCAGCCCTTGTTCCAAAAAAAATACTTCAGAATGCAGTTGCTCTAAGCTCAACAACGATGCATTCTTCAATCATTATAGGACCAGCTATCGGTGGTTTTCTATATGTCCTTGGGCCTGATATTGTCTATTCAATTTGTATGTTACTCTTTATTTCTGCATCTATCTTAAGTACAAACATAAAATACAATTACTTAGCCAGTAACTCTAAAATTTCGTTTTCAGGTATCTTTGAGGGCATCAAATTTATTTGCGCCAACAAAACTGTACTTGGTGCTATTTCTTTGGATTTATTTGCTGTTCTTCTTGGAGGTGCAACAGCATTGCTTCCTGTCTTTGCTAAAGACATACTTCAAACTGGTCCAGAGGGATTAGGAATATTGAGAGCATCGCCAGCACTTGGGGCTTTAATATGTGCCCTCGTTGTAACTCAATGGCCAATGAAACGTAAAGTAGGAAAAAAACTTTTTCTTTCAGTTACATTTTTTGGGCTTTCTATGTTGGTTTTTGCACTGTCTACGAATTTCTTGCTTTCGGTAATAGCCTTAGTGATTTCTGGAGCCGCTGACAGTTTAAGTGTTGTAATTAGAATGACTCTTATACAACTAGAAACTCCTGATTCCCTTAGAGGGAGAGTTTCATCAGTAAATGCAATTTTTATTGGGGCATCAAACGAATTGGGTGAATTTGAATCTGGTGCAACAGCTGCATTTCTCGGTCCTGTTGGATCAGTAATTTTTGGATCTATCGGTACACTAGTTGTTGTAATTATTTGGGCAAAAAAATTTCCAATGCTTTTAACAAGAAACAAACTATGAATAGGAATATCTTACAAGTTTTATTATCTTTTCAAAATATTTGAATAAAAACTAAGATGGCTTTAATTGCATATGGTTAATGGTACATATTTTATTTAGTTTTTAAGTTAAAATCCTAAAAGTGGTAGATCAAATTACTATTATATTTAAATAACAATCGAAATATCTATGATTTATATATTTAAAAATATTATTTAACACTACAATTCCTCATCAACCAGATCCAATTTTTAACTGGGAATATTGAAATGAACAAAGAAAGAATAGTTGATAAATTAACACAAATATTTGATTTAGAACTCTCGGGGGTCATTCGATACACACATTACTCATTAATGATATTTGGTCCTCATAGATTACCTTTGATTGAATTTTTTAAGTCTCAGTCACAGGAATCATTGGCTCATGCAAATCTCGCTGGTGAGCATATAACTGGTTTAGGAGGACATCCACCTTTAAATATAAATGAAATTAAAGAGACATTCAAACACGATATAAATGAAATTTTGAAAGAAACTTTGGAACATGAGAAAAATGCAGTCAGAAATTATTATGATTTGCTCAAGTTAATAGATGGTAAATCTGTATATTTAGAGGAGTATGCAAGGAGCATGATTGGCCAGGAAGAATTACATATGATGGAAGTAGAAAAAATGATCAAGTTCAATTAAGCACTCTATTTCTAAAAATTTTTACTACTAGCATTTTTTTAAATATTAAGTCTATCAATATTATTATTTTATTTTTATTAATTTTTTTCTTTGCTATTAAAAAAAATTTCTTTGGTATTTCTACTTGCACTATTCTAATACAGAACAATTTTTAACATCATTTATTCATTGAGTAAAAAAATCTTTCATCTTGGTTTTTTCTATAGGTAAATAATTGATTTATTGATAATAAAGAGTCTATGAATAAACTAGCTTTAAAACTTGATTATGTATTTTTTATTTTTATTCATAAAGGATAACAAAAAAAATCTATAATCTAAATAATTAAACTAGTAAAATACAAAAAATAATTTTTGTCAAAATAGGATTTAATTTTTTTTTGGGGATTGAAAAGTGCTAGATGAAAAGATTAATAAATTCAACTTGAGTGACGGAACTTATATAAGATATAGTTGCGTCGGAGAAGGCCCTCCAATTATTTTATTTCATACCATTAGAAATAGACTCGAATACTGTGGTCGAATAAAACCCAAGCTTTGCAAAAATTTCACTGTGTACTCAGTTGATTTACCTGGATTTGGAAGTTCTCCTATTAACAATAAAACAAATTATGATCAAAAATTTTTCACTAACTCTCTTATAGATTTCATTAATCATTTAAAATTAAGTGATGTTACTTTAGCAGGTGAGTCTATCGGTGGAGTAATACCAATAACCATTGCATCAAAAATCCCAAGTAAAATAAAAAAAATTTTTTGTTTCAACCCATATGATTATGATACTCGCTTTGCAGAGGGTATTAGGCGAGGTAATTTTTTCGCAAACTTTATTCTTTTTCATGTTGGATTACCTTTTGTAGGAAATTTCTTCTCTTCATTAGAAAATCGTTTTATTTTAAAGAATATTTTAGAAGGTGGTTTTTATGACAAAGCTGAATTATCATCCAACTACATAGACCTACTTACCACTTCATTAAAAAAAATTGGTTATGTATATCATTTTAGAAATGTTCTTTCCAATTTTAAAACTTGGACAGCTTGTAAAAATATATATGATAGTGTTGATCTTCCAATTAAACTTATTTACGGAGAATTTGACTGGTCAAAAGAAAGCGAGAGAATCGATACACAAGTTCAATTAAAACTTGATTCTCACATCACGATAAAAAATTGCAGTCATTTCTCTTTTTTAGAAAAACCTGACCTAGTTGCTAAAATATTATTAGAAAATTAAAAAAGTCTCTTTTATAAAAAATTCGACTGAAATAAAAAAGGCAATTATTTTGCCTTACTATTATTAATTAAGTTAAAGAGTAAATCTCAATACAATTTTATGAAAAAAATTCTTTCAGGGTTTAATAAGTTTCAAACAGAAGTATTTGTCAAAAAAAAATTTCTTTTTAGTAAGCTTGCGAATAATCAAACTCCAGAAATTTTATTTATAACCTGCTCTGACTCTCGGATTGATCCTAATTTAATTACTCAGGCTGAACCTGGAGACCTCTTTGTTGTCCGTAATGCTGGCAATATAATACCTCCACCTTCGACAACGCCTGAAGGTATCTCAGCATCTATAGAATTTGCTGTTAATGCTTTAGGAGTTAAGCACATTATTGTTTGTGGACATTCAGATTGTGGAGCTATGAAAGGTGTAATTGATACCTCAATCTTAAAAAAACTTCAAAATGTTAAAAAGTGGTTGAGTTATTCGAGAGATCTAATCAATGACCCTAAATCCATAAATGATATAGAGAGTGCTGCTAAATTAAATGTTTTACTTCAAATCCATCATTTGCTTTTGCATCCATTCATTTCAGAAAAAATAAAATCAAAAACAATTAACATACATGGTTGGTATTATGATATTGGTTTAGGCTCTATGAAGGTATATGATGACTCTAAAGATTTTTTTATTCCGATCTCGGAACATTACAAGAATCACAAAAGTATAAAAGAATAATTATATGATTAAACAAGTAATTGCAATTGGCGGTGGTGGCTTTGGCAGAAATCCAGGTCAGGGTTTAATAGAGAAATACATACTTGATCAATCAAACACCGTTTGCCCCAATATTTGTTTCATACCGACTGCAACTGGTGATGAAGCGAACTATGTTGTTAATTACTACACCACCTTCTCAAAATTAAATTGTAATCCAATTCACTTGGATTTATTTAAAAGAACCCCAAACTTAAAAAAACTTATTAAAAGACAAGATATTATTTTTGTTGGAGGAGGAAATACTAAAAGCATGTTGGCTGTATGGAAAGATTGGGGAATTAATGTTTTATTGAAAGAAGCCTATGAGAACGGATCTATTATGTGTGGTGTAAGTGCAGGAGCCATTTGCTGGTTTGAAAAAGGCATAACCGACTCTTGGCAAGGCGAGTTAAGATTGATGAATTGTTTAGGTTTTTTGAAAGGAACTTGCTGTCCTCATTATGATGAGGAGCCTGAAAGAAAACCATTTGTTAAAAATTATTTAACTAAAAAAAAAATTAGTTTTTGCTTCGCAATCGAGGGTTCATCCGCCTTACATTTTAAAGATGGTAAACCATATACGGCAATCTCTTTTGGAAAAAATAAAAACTCATACAATGTTAAATTTATAAAGAATAACTTTGTGGAAAACCCTTATAGTAAAATTAAAGTTTGAAAAGGTGTTTTCTTTAAAAAAAGCAGTTAAATTTAATTTATTAATATTGTGTGTCATGACTATAATTAAAGATCAAGAATCAAGATGGGGGTATAAATTGATAGGTGATAGTCTTTTTCAGGCACCAATCTTTAGTGATGGAACTTTAGACGAGGAAAGATGGGAAATGGTAAGTTTAAATTTGACCCCTTATCACTATGACATTATAGAAAAACTTGAATCTATCAACTTAACAGTATCCAGAATGTATAAAAATATAATAGTGGATGAGTAGAAAAAAATGTTTAGCTTACGTTAACGAAAATAACTTTTAGAAAATTAGTTCTTTTACTAAAATATAATACTTCAATTATGGTCAAAATAAGTAGAACTGGTGTTGAGAAATATTTATCTTGTCAAAGATGTTTTGTTTTGAATTATAGATATAAAGTTTATCCTCCGTCACTCCCTTTTACTCTTAATAATGCGGTAGATAATCTTTGTAAAAACGAGTTTGACCATTACCGAAAAATAAAGCAACCTCATCCAATTTTTATTAAGCATGATATTAATGCTGTTCCTTTTATTCATAAAAATTTAGATGATTGGAGATCAAATTTTAAGGGTATTAGGTATGTAAATGAGATTGAAGGTTACAACTTTGGTGGTGCAATTGATGATGTTTGGGTAAAACCAAACGGTCAACTGATACTTGCAGATGTCAAAGCAACCTCAAAGAATGAATTCAATTGGGAAGAAACTTGGAATAGGTATGAGTATCCCAAAGCATATCAAAGGCAGTTGGAGATGTATCAATGGCTATTTAGAAAAAATGGTTTTAATGTCGCCAATGAAGCATATCTTGTTTATTTTAACGGTCTAAAAAATGAGGCTATGTTTGATCAGACATTAAGATTTGAACTGCATATGGTCAAACTTATTTGTAATGATAATTGGGTTGAAGATAAGGTAAAAGAAGCATCAACTTTATTAAAGTCTAATGAATTCCCCAATGCATCGAATAGTTGTGAAAATTGTAATTACTTAAGGAAAAGATGGAAAGTCTCAAAGTCAATTAATCGTTTATGATGTTAAAACCTTAAAATAGACTCGAAGATACAGTCATCATGACAAGAAGAACTTATGAAGGCGATGCTAAACGAATTGAATTTGCAGATGATTTGTCAGATATTGTTCAAGATAAACGTAAAAATTGGAGAGCTAATCCAAGTAATATAAAGCGAAGAAAAAGACGATATGAAAAAAAGAATAATCAAAGCGTTTACTCTATTTGGATACTAGATAGAATGAAATTTTTCTGCATAAATAAATTGTATTTCTCAAAGCACAAGTTTTTTTATGCAAATAACAACTAACATCAAAAATTTCTTTAAAAAAATAAAAGAAAATGTTTTTAAAATATTATTGTTTGGAGGTTTTACATTTTTTTTAGTAAAAGGTTTGTTATGGATAGGAGTATTTCTTTTAGCGGTCTTAGGAGTAATAGGTTTTCCAGAGTAAAAAGAAGTAACTAGTATAGGTTTTTTACTTTATTTTTAGCTGGCTGATTGACATAATTTTTTTGTAAAACAATATGGGTTAGAAATTTAGTTTAATACAAATAATAAGTGTCAAATATACTAATTTCTAAACCAAATTTTTATTTCTTCAGGAATTCAAAGTGGTTTAGTTATCAATAACTGTTCTTTGAATTTATTTTCAGTTTAGAAAGTTAAGAATTAGTTTGGAAATATAAAGAGGTAACTAACATAGAATTTTTTTTAAAATTAAAAAATTTGATGTAAATAAAAATATTAAAGAAACTTTGATGTACATTGCTATGAATAGATTTAAAATAGTGTAAGGTCAAGAGAGTGATTTCAAGTAAATTTTAACAACAATATAGTCATTGCTTGATGATGTAAAAAAATTTAAAAAATTGTATTTATTATTAGGCATTTCATCAACTGAATATATCTTATATTCATTTCATAGTTTACGGAAGTGTGAGAGTGTTTTTTTTAAATTGTACAAAGTTAAAATCATTTCGTCTTGCCCATACGAACGCTGGAAATTGAAATATTGTTACTTAGACCATCCTTTGTTTTAAGGATTTAAAATTGTTATTTGTTTTTTACTATTCTGATTTTTTATTTATTTGTGCACAATTTAAATTTTTTTTCATACATAAATTTGTTAAATATTTTTTATGTATAATTTCGATTAATATTTACTTATGTGGAGTTCTTCATGAAATTATTTTTAAGTTTTTTCGCACTATTTTGTTCCTTTATGCTTACCAATGGTGCAATCTCTGATAACCATCAAAATAGTTTTGGTACGAAAAAAGAAGCTAAAGACCTTTTAGAAAGAGCTGTTAACTTGATAAAAGTAGACGAGGTTGTGGGTTTAACTATGATGACAGTAAAGAGTGGAGGTTTTATATATAAAGACCTCTATCCATTTTGTTTGGATGAAAACGGAATATTGGTTTCACATCCTTACAACTTGGGAAGTTCGATTAAAGAATTTACTGATATTGATGGTATTGAAGTTGGAAAGATAGTTATGAAAACTGCAAAAGAGGGAAAAATTTCACAAATATCTTACAAACTTGGTCGTTATTCTCTTGGAAAGTCTGAGTCACCAGATGAATATTTAGAAAAACCAACTATCAAAAAATCCGTATTTTATACAAGAGTTGGTAATTATATTTGTATGAGCGGTTACTACGAAAATTAACAAAATAATTAATTATATTTTTTTACAGAAAGATCATTATGAGTTTAACTAAAATAATTTGGTTTTCAGCAATTTTTTTCGGTATGAATTTTAGCTCTTTTGCCCATGACCATAAAAATTCTCATGGAACTGAAAAGGAAGCTAAACAACTTTTAGAAAGAGCTATAAATATTGTAAAGTCTAACAAAACTGTTGCATTTGCAATGATTAATGTTGGTCAAGGTGGATTTCATAACAAAGATTTGTATCCTTTTTGCGTAGATAGTAAAGGTATTATGGTTACACATCCTACTGCATCTGGAACAGATATGATGAGTTTTGAAAGCTCAGACGGAGTCAAAGTTTCAGAAATAATGTTGAAAAATGCACAAGAAGGAAAAGTCTCAACTCTGTCATACATGCTTGTTCGTACTGTTAGCAACATGAGTGGTACTCCGACTGTTAGCAAAGATGAGTCAAAAAAAATAACTTTTTATACCAAAGTTGGTGATTACGTTTGTGCTAGTGGATATCATCCATATTAGTTAGTGGGTATTGTTCTAAATGAAGAATTCTATAAAATTGCAAAATACTTTAAAAAAATATTTATTTTTATTATCAATAAAAAAATACTTATTCATGATTTTTATTATAAATCTGCTTTTGTCTTCTTTAAAAACACTACTTTCTTCATTTAATACATCACTTGGAGTAAAATCAAAGAGTGAGATAGAGCTCTAAAATGAGTAAAAACAAAAATTAAATTTGATTTGGAAAATATTAGTTAAAATTAATTCTTT
>NZGH01000034.1 GCA_002690875.1 Rickettsiales bacterium | reverse complement strand
TAAATACAATGTTAAATTTTCTCTCAAAAAAATTTTTTGGTTCCTCAAATGATCGATTATTGAAAAAAATCTCTCCATTAGTTCAACAAACAAATGATCTTGAGGTAAAATATCAAAAGCTAAGTGATGATGATTTAATAAAAAAAACTAACGAATTTAAAGAACAAATAAAAAAAGGGAAGAAGGTTGATGATCTTTTACCAGATGCATTTGCTAACGTAAGAGAAGGTGCAAAAAGATCCTTAGGACAAAGACATTATGATGTACAAATCATAGGAGGAATTGTTTTACATAAAGGTATGATTGCCGAAATGAAAACAGGTGAAGGTAAAACTCTGGTTTCTACTTTATCGGCTTATTTGAACTCGATTGCTGGTAATTCGGTCCACATTGTTACTGTAAACGACTATCTTGCAAAAAGAGACTGTGAATGGATGGGAGCTGTTTTTAATAAACTAGGTTTAGAAACTGGCTTTATTGCGAGTGGTATGAACGACATTGATAGAAAAAAAGCATATTTGTCTGATATAACTTATGGAACAAATAATGAATTTGGTTTTGACTACCTTAGAGACAATATGAAGTTCTCTAAAGATCAACTGGTTCAGAGTAAATTTGATTACGCCATTATCGATGAAGTAGATTCAATTTTAATTGATGAAGCTAGGACCCCTTTAATCATTTCAGGTGCTGCAGAAGAATCCTCTAGCCTATATAAAGTTGTTGATCAAATTGTAGCTAGATTGGCAAAAGACGATTACGAGAAAGATGAAAAATCAAGGACTGTTGTTTTAAACGATAATGCTGTTGAAAAACTGGAAAAGGTTTTTTTAGAAAACAAATTACTTACTTCTGGAAGCTTATATGACATAAATAATGTAACGCTCTTACATCATACTAACCAATCTCTTAAAGCAAGATTTGTCTTTGATAAAGATAAAGATTACTTAGTTCAAGAGGGAAAAGTCCTCATAGTCGATGAATTCACAGGAAGAGCAATGGAGGGTAGGCGTTTCTCAGAAGGTCTTCATCAAGCAATTGAAGCTAAAGAAAACCTTGACGTTCAAGTTGAAAATCAAACATTAGCGTCAATAACTTATCAAAATTATTTTAGGTCCTATGAGAAACTTTCAGGAATGACTGGAACAGCAAAAACTGAGGCTGATGAGTTTTTTGATATCTATAAACTTGAAGTAATAGAAATACCTACAAATAAAAATATGGTTAGAACAGATAATGAAGACGAAATTTACAGAACTTTAAATGAAAAATATAATGCCATTATTACCCTTATTGAAGAATGCAAAAAAAATCAACAGCCATGTTTAGTTGGAACAGTTTCCATAGAAAAGTCTGAGAAAATTTCTTCTCTTTTAAAATCAAGAAAAATACCTCACGAAGTTTTAAACGCAAAAAACCATTTACAAGAAGCAGATATTGTTGCAAATGCTGGTAAACCTGGTCAAGTTACAATTGCCACAAACATGGCTGGTAGAGGCACAGATATAAAATTAGGTGGCGTTGAAGAAAATAAGGAAAATGAATCTTTGAAGAAAATAGCATTGGATTCTGGGGGTCTTTATATAATAGGAACTGAAAGGCACGAATCACGAAGGATAGATAATCAACTTAGAGGAAGGTCAGGAAGACAAGGAGATCCTGGTTCATCGAAGTTTTTTCTTTCACTTGAAGATGATTTAATGAGAATTTTTGGTTCAGAAAAACTTGATACAGTTTTACAAACGCTTGGTCTTGAGGAAAATGAAAGTATCCAACATCCCTGGATAACTAAAGCTCTAGAAAGAGCTCAAAAAAAAGTAGAGGGTAGAAACTTCGAAATAAGAAAAAGCCTATTGAGATTTGATGATGTGATGAATGAGCAAAGAAAAATAATTTATCAGCAAAGAATGGAAATTATTAATGATTTCGAAATCGATAATTTAATTTTTGATATGCGTGATAGCTATATAGATGATTTTTTCGAAGATTATCAAATAGACTTTTCACAGTTTGACGATGAGAAAAAAGAAAAGATAAAAGATGGTCTTAAAAATAATTTGAACATTGACCTGGAATTTAATTCTTTTAAAAGTATTCAAAATATTCAACTTGAAGACTTAATTAATGAAGTTAAAAAACTGTCAAATAACAATATAAATTTAAAAAAAACAAAATATACTGAAGAAGTTTTTTCAATAGCTCAAAAAAGCTTGCTTCTTCAAATCATCGATAAAAGCTGGAAGGATCATTTACTTTCCTTAGATCATCTCAGACAAGGAATTTCTCTTAGGGCGTATGGACAGAAAGACCCTCTTAATGAATATAAACAAGAGGCTTTCTTAATGTTTGAGGAAATGATGAGACAAATAAGACTAACTGTTTCAAAAATAATAAGTTTTATTGAAATTAAGAGTGAAGTACCAGAACCATCTTCTGAGATACCTGAACAAAATGAAAAGATTCCTCAAGGAAAAATTCCTCGCAACGCGAGATGTCCCTGTGGCTCAGGAAAAAAATATAAACATTGCTGTGGAAAATTGAATTAAAAATCTAATTTTCTATAAACTTTTTTCCTATGTCTAAGTATTTTTTTTCTCTATGTAACATTATTTCCTCTGATGTTTTACCTTCAAATTCTGATGAAATTCTCAGTAAACAATCCTTGATATACTTACATGTTTCATTAATATTTCTATGCGCACCACCCAACGGCTCCTTCAAAATTTCATCTATAACATCAAGATCAAGTAAATCTTGAGCGGTAAGTTTCAAATTTTCAGCTGCACTTTCTGAATGATTAATTGATCTCCACAGAATTGATGCACAACCCTCAGGCGAAATTACAGAATAAATTGCATGTTCTAACATTATAACCTTATTTCCTAAACCTAGGGCAACTGCACCACCTGATCCACCTTCTCCAATAACAAATGAAAAGATAGGAGATCTGACTGTCAAAGAGTTTTTTATGGAACTTGCTATTGCACTTGACTGTCCTCTGTCCTCGGCCTCGACACCAGGAAAAGCACCAGGAGTATCTATAAAAGAAACTATAGGTAAATTAAACTTACTAGCTATTTGAAAAAGACGTTGAGCCTTTCTATATCCCTCTGGTTTAGCCATACCAAAATTATTCTTTACCCTACTATCTATATCTTTTCCTTTGTCATTTCCTACAACTAAAAATTTTTTATCACTTATCCTTGCCAAGCCCCCTTTTATCGATGAGTCATCGGCAAAGAGCCTATCACCCGACAGATTTTCATAGTTATCAAAAACTAATTTGACTATCTCATTAAATTTAGGTCTGTCTTGATGTCTACAAACCTTTACTTTTTGAAAAGGTGTAAGCTCTTTATAGATATCCGATAATTTCTTATCAAACTTCTCTTGTAGTTGACTTAATTCATTAGCAATATTCTCACTAGTATCTTTCAAATGCCTTAACTCTTCAATTTTAGACTGAATCTCAAGTAAGGGTTTTTCGAAATCAAGAAAATTTTGCATTAATTTTTTTAATTTCCTTCAATTAGTTTAGCTTTTTGAACCAAAACCTCAGCTTGCCTAATTGAAGCAATGTCTATTAATCTTCCATCCAAAGAAACAGCACCTTTTCCTTCCTTTTTAGCCTGTTCCATAGCATCCAAAATTCTTTTTGCTTGGTTAACTTCCTTATCAGAGGGACTCATCACTTTATTCGCAAGGTCAATTTGACTTGGATGGATAGCCCATTTACCTTCACATCCCAGTGTAGCTGATCTATTAGCTTGCGCTGTGTATCCATCGGGATCGTTAAAATCTCCAAAAGGACCATCGATAGGTCTCAGTCCATTAGCTCTAGCTGCAATTACCATTTTGGAAACAGCATGATGCCACATATCTCCCCAATGTTTTTCTCTCGGGTTATCGCCATCTATGTCGGTGAGAACATGATAATTTGGGTTGGGTCCACCAATTACTGTTGTTTTAGCCTTTGTCGAAGCTGCATAATCAGCAACACCAAAGTGAAGGGATTCTAATCTTCTGTAGTAAGAAGCTATGTCATTAATATTCTGCATCCCCAATGCTGTTTCAATAATCAATTCAAATCCTATTCTTTTATCCACTCCCATTGCATCCTCAACCTGAGTACATAACATATCAACTGCATATACATCAGAGATAGTTCCAACTTTTGGAATCATGATTAAATCGAGCTTGCCTGGAGCTTTTTCAATTAAATCAACAACGTCTCTGTACATAAAGTGGGTATCAAGACCATTAATTCTTACCGACATTGTTTTAGTATTCCAGTCAATATCGTTTAAACCTTCAATTATGTTTTTTCTTGCTTGTTCTTTCTCATCAGGAGCAACTGCATCTTCAAGGTCTAAAAAAATTACATCAACATTACTTTTTGCTGCTTTTTCAAATAATGAAGGGTTACTTCCAGGTACAGCTAATTCACTTCTATTTAGCCTTGGCTTTGCTTGTTCAACTATTTTAAAACTCATAATTTCCTTTCATTAATAAATATTGTGTGTATTTTAATATAAAAATTAACTCATAAACTCAACCTAATTTTTTAAACTTTTTAATTTCGTCGTCTAAATAACTCCTCTTCTCAAGAATTTTCCTAAGTTTACTTGACTGAATATGAGTGTAAATTTGTGTTGTAGATATATCTTTATGACCCAATGACTCCTGAATTATTCTTAAATCAACTCCTCTGCTTAATAAGTGGGAAGCAAACGAATGTCTCAATACATGTGGAGAAATTCTTTTCAAATCTAAATTTATTTCTTCACCAAGATTTTTCAAAATTTGAAAAAATCTATTTCTAGTTAAATGACCAAATTTTGAGTTTGAAGGAAATAAAAATAAATTTTTTGTTTGTTTTCTTGATTGATTTAAACAATCAACATATTTTTTTAAAATTATAATCACCTTCCCAAATAATGGAACAATTCTCTGCTTTCCTCCCTTTCCCTTGATTATAATAGAAGAATAATTATCAGTAATATCACCCAATCTTATACCTACTAACTCAGAGACTCTTATGCCAGTAGCATACAAGATTTCTATTAAAACCGTCCTTCTCAACCCCTTAAAACTTTGATTCATATAACTTTTTTCAATCAGAGCATTCACCTCTTGCTCTGATAAAAATTTTGGAATATTTTTTGGTAGTTTAGGGAAATCAATAAAATCCATTGGTGTATTCTTGACTAATTTAAGTTCATACAAATACAAAAAAAAGTTTTTAACCGATGAAAGTTTTCTACAATGACTAGATGGTGAAAAATTTTCAGATAAATAACTTACATAACTTTTAAATTGGTTTAGCTTCAAATTTAAAAAATCGTTGTGTCCAATAAACTTTGCAAACTCACTAAGATCATTTTCATAGGAAATGACAGTGTTTTTTGCTAAATTTTTCTGAGCAAAAATAAACTCAATATATTTTTCGATTAGGTTAGTATTTTTTTGCATTAATGGGTTAAGTTAATTGATATTCGCTTTAATTCTTTTTCAAATCCTAAATTTCTTAATATCAATAATATTTTATAACTTTCCAAGATTGTTAAATTATTAAAGCTTTTATTTCCTAATGTCTCAAAAAAAATTTTTGTTGAATTAAATAAATCTTTTTTTTTAGAATATTTCTCTGCCAAAGATAAATTATGTAAAGAATTACTACTAAGCTTTTCATTACTGGAAAAATTTAATTTATTTATTATGTCCTTGGCGGTTTGGCTTAAATCATAATTAAATGTTAGATTCATAATAATTTTTTGATATTTTTGAGAATTTAATTCTTTAATTTTTGATAGTTTCTTAATTTTTTCTTCAAATAAATCAATGTCTTCAGATTCATTGTATAATTGCTTATTAAGTTCAATTGAAATTTCTCTAAAAATTAAATCCAGATCGTATTCATCATCGATTAATCTTAGAACCTCGTTAGCTTTTTCAAACTCGTTTTGTACTTGAAACATTTTAGAGATCAAAAAAATTTGTTCTTTTAGCTCAGGTATGTTTTGTATTTCTACCAGTTTATGAACAAGACTAGATATTTGAGGAAAGAGGTTGTCAATAATTGAAACTTTTAACAAGGCAACGACTTTTTGAAACCTAACTTCTTGGTTTTTCTCAATTATGATTGACTGATATAAGAGGGGCCTTGCCTTAGCTGGAGAGAGAGTTTTATAAAGATTAAGAGCATTTTCTAATTCAGCGTTCTTATATCTAGCTAAAAGGTAGGCTTCTGATAAAAAATCAAAACTAATTCGTCCTTGCTTTATTAAAAGTTCTGAACAAAAAATTTTAACATCAGTTTCAACTGATGGGTTAGTAAGAACGAACAACAAACCACTGGTGTTTAAATTTTCAATTTGTTCATATGTTGGAGATATATCCGCAAATTGTAAGGAAGACATAATAATGGGATTTAGAGATTTAATTTGATCTAATTTTTTTTTTATATTCTCTGAATCGGCCTGACTATTTTCACTCATTAAAGAGTATGCCAAATCAATAAAAAATGAGTCACCTGGTTTATTTTGTTCTTTGAGAAGAAGAAGGCCTAATTTTGCTTGATCATACTTATTACCAATTATATCACAAATTATTATCACCTTTCCAAAGATGTCAGGAGAAATATTAACTTTATCCTCCAAAATTTTGCAAGCCTCTTCTTGTCTATTTCTTAAGAAATTTCCTTCAATCATTTTGATTAGGATAAATTCATTCATTTTTAAACTGCTTGATTGTGAATGATAATACTCAATTTCATTAATTCTTCCTGTCTCAAAAAGTTGACTAATTAAAAGCTCAAGAATTTTATTGTCCTCTTCATCAGAAATATTTTTAAGTGTTTTCTTTGTTGTTAAGAAATCAAAAATCATATCTTGCACAAAAGGGTTCGGGCTTTTCGTAGGTATAATTTTTACAAAGCCTTCAATATCATCAAATGTTTTATTTAGGAAAATAGACTTCCAGACACTTTCTTTGTAAACATCACCTATTTCAGCAACAAAGCTAGTAGTTTGTTGTTTTTTATTTAAAACATTTCTATCTCTAAACATTTGATTAGACTCTAAGGTATCGCTAAAAAATATTAGGATAAATAAAATTAAACTAATTTTCTTCAACTTTATAATCACTTTCTATAATTTTAGGTTTAATCATAAAATCACTACTACCAAGGTAAATCAGGAAGATAAGAAAAGAAATTACGAATGAGACAAGAATCTTTACAACTAATTTATTCATTATTATGTAGTTTTAACATCAAAAATTAATTATACAAACTATACATCATTTTAGAAATCAAAATAAAATGTAATGATTTTAGAGAAAAAAAAAATAGTACTTGTTGGGATGACTGGTGTTGGAAAAACAACAATTGGAAGAGTTTTATCAAAAATTCTAAGAAGGACATTCATTGACATTGACTTTGAAGTCGAAAAAGCTTCAGGACAAAAAATCCATCATATTTTTGAAAAATATGGTGAAAATGAATTTAGGAAGATTGAAAAAAAAACATTGTACAGATTTCTTGATAATGAAAAAAACTTTGTTATTTCAACAGGTGCTGGAATATTAGGTGATCAGGAAACAATTGATATGATAAAGACAAATAGTATTTGTATTTTTTTAGAAATAAAAATAAACAATTTAGTTGAAAGATTAAGTAACAATGTTAAATCAAGACCACTTCTAAAAAAAAGTAATCTTAAACAAAAACTTGAAAATATGATAGAAAACAGAATCCAGAACTATGAACAGGCTCATATAATAATACCCGTTGATGGTCTAAGTATTCCTGATATCGTCAGAAGAATTATTAACAACTTAAAGTATCATGACAAAAATTAGCAAAATTAAAGTTAATTTAGGAAATAGATCGTATCCAATACATATAGCCAATGACTTGTTTCCATCTTTTGAAAATCATGTAAAGGGTTTCACAAATTACTCGAAAGTAATTATTGTTACAGACAACTATGTAAAAAAATCAATGAATGAAAACTTTTTTTTATTAAAAAAAAAGTTCAATAAAAAAATCTCTGTTGTCAGTTTACCTCCAGGCGAAAAGTCAAAAAGTTTTAAGTATCTAGAATTATTATGTGAAAAAATTTTAGAAAAAAAAATAGATAGAAAAACACTTTTAGTATGTATTGGAGGTGGAGTAATTGGTGATTTAGTTGGATTAACTGCGAGTATTTTATTACGAGGCATTGATTTTGTTCAAATACCCACCACTCTTTTATCACAGGTCGACAGTTCAGTTGGAGGAAAAACTGCAATAAATTCAACTTTTGGAAAAAATTTAGTCGGTACATTTAATCAGCCTAGATCGGTTTTAATATCATTAAATACACTCAAAACACTGCCATATAGACAAATTATTTCTGGCTATGCAGAGATTTTAAAATATTCGTTAATCAAAGATAACAATTTCTTTTTTTGGTTAAAAAAAAATGGTCATAAAATTATTTCACTTGATAAAAAATGCTTAGTTCACGCAATAAAAAAAAGTTGTCAAATTAAATCACAGATTGTTTCAAAAGATGAAAAAGAAAGAGGAATAAGAGAAATCCTTAATTTTGGTCATACATTTGGTCATGCAATAGAATCTCAAACCGGCTTTTCAAAAAAAATTTTGCACGGTGAAGCAGTATTCTTGGGAATGTTTTTAGCAATTAAATTTTCTGTTTTTCTAAATTTTGGTAATAAAAAATTGATAGAAAATTACGAAAATCATATGAAGGATTTAAAAATTCCATTTAGATTATCAGATTACAGTTTAAAATTAACACCAAAAGTATTTATTAAACATTTAAGGTTTGATAAGAAAGTAAAGAATAATAAACTTAAATTTATTTTATTAGAACAATATGGTAAAACTAAAAGTTATACACTTAATAATGAAAAACTATTGGTAAAATTTCTTGAAAAATATTTAGAATAAACAATGGAGATTCCTCTACATATTTTGATTGGGTCAATTTTTGGACTCATAATATTATCTGCTTTTTTCTCTGGATCTGAAACCTCACTTACTTCAGCTTCAAAACCAAGAATGCATAATTTAGCTCGTACAGGAAAAAAAAACGCTAAAATTTTTGAGGAGTTGTTTAAAAATAAAGAAATGCTGATCTGCACCATTTTATTTGCAAATAATTTAGTAAATATTTTAGCCTCAGCCATTGCAACAAAAATCCTCATTGAATTAACCAACAATGAAGGAATTCTTTATGCGACAGTAATTATGACACTTATGATTTTAATTTTTGGTGAATTAATTCCAAAAACACTAGCGTTATCAAAAGCTGACCAGTTTGCGCTAAAGATTGCACCGTTTATGAAGGTACTAGTTTATATTTTATACCCGCTAACATTAACCTTAAATTTTATAGCAACCTCACTTCTAAAAATCTTTGGTGTAAATTACTTAAACTTTAAAAAAGAAGAAGTCTCTGAGAAAAGAGAAGAAGAACTTCGTGGAGCAATTGATTTACATGGAGAAGATTCATCTAAAGATGAAAAAAATATGCTGAAATCAATTCTTGATTTAGACGATATAACTGTCGGTTCAATTATGATTCCAAGAAAAGATATCTTTAGCTTACCCTCGAACATACAATACAATGAATTGATTACTAAACTCAATAATTCACCTCATTCAAGAATTCCAATATGGGAAAAAAATCCTGAAAATATTATTGGAATTTTCCACATAAGAAAATTAATAGAAATAAAAGCGGACGATGTTAAGACATTTGATATCAAATCGTTATGCCAAAAACCATGGTTTATACCAGAGTCTACAAGATTGGATAATCAACTTTTAGAGTTTAAAAGAAGAAAAGAACACTTCTCAATAGTTGTAGATGAATATGGAGAATTTTTAGGAATTGTAACACTTGAGGACATAATTGAGGAAATTGTTGGAGAAATTGATGATGAACACGATGTATTAAAAGTTTCGAAAGCATCAGAAGACATTAAAGCTATCTCTGGAAAAAGCTATTTAGTTAAAGGAAATGTTGCAATAAGAGAATTAAACAAAGCTCTTAATATTAATATACCAGTCTCCAACGCTTCCACAGTTGCAGGTTTAGTTTTATATGAAAGTAGAACAATTCCAAAAAAAGGTCAGGTGTTTTCGTTTTTTGATTTAAAATTTGAAATACTCTCAAAAAAAAATAATCAAATCACATCAGTAAAGATTATTAAATAAATTATAATTCAAAAAAAAATTAACTTTTCAAAAAAAAAATACTATAATATTCCTGGGGAGTTAATAATGATTATAAGAGATTTATTGGAAAAGGTCTTAATTAATCAGAGATTAGTTATAATAGATCAAAAAAAATCTGCTACCGAAGCAGCGGCATCAATGGTTAAAAATAAATGTGGAGCATTACTAGTCTGTGATGCAAATAAAGATGGTACATTAGTTGGGATTGTATCAGAAAGAGATCTAGCATTTAGGGTTATTCCAAAAAACCTTAACCCAAAACAAACAACTGTCTCTGAAATTATGACTAAAAACGTCGAAACTATTTCGCCGAAGAAAACAACCCATGATGCAATCCACGTCATGAAATCAAGAGGGTTTAGACATCTACCTGTTGTTGAAAATAAAAAAATAATTGGAATTTTATCTATGAGAGATTTATATGACTATGCCCACAGCGAACTTCAGGACTCTTTAAAAAAGCATCAAGAATTTATGTTTGGTACTGGTTATGGCAGGTAAATAATTTTTATCGAGATTGCATGAATGTATTCAGACAAATCCTTTTCTAAAACTTTGTAAATCGCTCTTTGTCCAACAACCCTACTCAGACCATCAAGCTTTTCTGATTTAATGGTAATTGAAAAATGAGAGTTTCCTGAGTTAGGGCTCCCAGAATGTCCTTTATGTTTTTCAGAGTCATTGATAACCTTTAAAATCTCAGGTTTAAAAAAATTGTGAAGTTTTTTATATATTATTGATTCATTCATATATTAAATAATAAAATACATTATGAAAAAAAAGTCAAATAAACTCTCTTATCATGAAGGCAATAATAATAAGAAATTACGATTATGTCAGGAAAAAGGTTGTTTAAATGAGGGTGAATATTTAGCTCCAAAATCACCTAACAGTAATGAAAAATACTATTTCTGTCTTGAACATATAAAAATTTATAATAAAAGATGGAATTACTTTGCTGGAAAAAGTCAAAAACAAATTTATGATTTCCAAAAAAACGACTTTTTTGAGGGTCGACCGACAAGACCATTTTCTTATGGTTATGGTTCAAAAATTAAATTTGAGTTTGAATATGGATTAGATCAGGAAAAAATTAAATTCAAAAGAAAGGACAAATCTTTTTCTAGTTATAATATAAAAAATAATACTAAAATACAAAAGGCTCTGAAAATATTTTCTTTAAATGATGATTTTAGTGAAAAAATATTGAAAAAGAGATATAAAGAATTAGTTAAAAAATATCATCCAGATCTAAATAGAAGTTTTTTAAACAAAGATTCAAAAATTAAAGAAATTAATAATGCATATAATTTTTTACTTAAATTAGCTAAGGATAAATATGAAATTAAATAACAACTTAGAAGCATTAAAAAAAACAGATAAGATATCTTATAGCGATGAGCTATTTGGAATTAAAAAAAGAATTAAAGTTCGTCATTTTTCTCAAAAAAATGAATTTGTGCCAGAGGTTGATAATAGTTATATATTTGATGAAATCACTACTTTATCTATCTTAGCTGGTTTCAACCATAATAAAAGAGTTCTGATTCAGGGATTACATGGTACAGGAAAATCGACACATGTAGAACAAGTTGCAGCGCGGCTAAATTGGCCATGTCTTAGGATTAACCTAGATGGACATATAAGTAGGTTCGATCTATTAGGAAAAGATGCCATAACTATTAAAGATCAAAAACAAATTACAACTTTTAAGCAAGGAATGCTTCCTTGGTCAATTGAAAATCCGGTTGCTTTAGTTTTTGACGAATACGATGCAGGTAGACCTGACGTAATGTTTGTTATCCAACGCCTCTTGGAGTCTGATGGAAAGTTAACCCTTTTAGACCAAAATAAAGTGATAACACCTAACCATTTATTTAGAATTTTCGGAACCTGTAATACACTAGGCACTGGTGATATATCAGGTTTATATCACGGTACGCAAAATCTAAATCAGGGACAACTTGATAGATGGAATATATTTACTACCTTGGATTTCATGAACCCAGAAACTGAAATTAATGTAATTAAAAATAAACTAGGAAAGACCACCAAAAAAACAAAAGATGAAATAAATAATATGGTTAAACTTGCAAATTTAGTCAGAAAATCTTTTTCAAATAATGATATTTCAACAATCATTTCTCCAAGAACTTCAATAATATGGGCTCAGAATATGGAAATCTTTGATAATACTGAACTTGCATTTAAGCTTACATTTTACAACAAATGTAATGAAAGTGATAAAAAAATTATCTCTGAATTATATCAAAGATGTTTTGGGAAAGAACTTGACTAAACCTCAAAAAAAAGAAGAGATTCTGGAAAATCAAAAAATTGTAGCTAGTTCTCTTTCAAATAAAAACCAGAATCTTGAAAAAAATAATGAGTTCAATAATAGCCCATTTGAAAAAAATCAAACATCAATTGATAACAGTAATTTACAAATTACTAGAGGATGGTTTGACTTCAAAGCAATAAATATAAGATTCACTAATGAAAAAAAATTTAAAAAATTTTTACCAAAAACTAACGAACAACAAAAACTTTATAAACTTTTTATATATTCAAGATCAATTTATTTAGGTTTTTGTGAATATAAAGGGTGTAAGATCAATGTAAGAAAATATTTTGATCAACTTAGTCTTTTATTTGGATTTGAACTAGAAAAAGAACAAGTGGTCCTGTTCAATTCGCTAATCGATTTTTTTGAATTAAAAAAAAATAATAAAACTTTGTTAAATAAATATTATCCTAAACTATCAAAGTCAGATTTTGAAAATATTTTTAAAAAAATAGCTAATCAAGAGCAATTTTCTAAAGAATGTTTAAAAATTATAAACAAACTTATAAGCATTAAGAATAAAGAAGATTTTAATTCACCAAACGAAAATGATGAAATAAACAATAAAAATGAAAAAATAAAAGAACAAAAAAAACAGCAACAAAAATCAAAACTGTTTTCTGATATTTCTAAAAAAGAAGGAGAAAAGGAAAAAAAAAAAATTGATAGATCAATTGTAGATGAAGATGTTTCAGAAAACTTAAAAAAAAGAACTTATAATCAGTTTACTAAAGAATTTGATCTTTCTGTTAATGCAGAAAAACTTGCAAAAAAAGATGAATTGCAGGAATTAAGAAGAAAATTTGAAAAAGAATATTCTGAAAACCACAATCTGATTAATAAACTTGCAAGAAAACTTGATAGGCTATTTAATTCGCTCAATAAAAATTTATGGGTTTATGACCAAGAAGAAGGACACTTTGATTCGTCAAAATTTGCGAATTTTATTGCCAATCCAGATTACCAAGATATTTTTAAATACGAAAAACAAATAAGAGAAAAAAATACTGTTGTTAGTCTTTTATTAGATAATTCAGGGTCAATGAGGGGTAAACCAATTATAACATCGGCCATCACAACTGAAATAATTACTAAGGTCTTAGAAAAATGTAATGTAAATGTTGAAATCCTAGGCTTTACAACTAGAGAGTGGAAAGGAGGTAATTCAAAAAAAAAATGGGAGAACCTCGGGAAACCAAGTTTTCCTGGTCGACTAAATGACCTTTTACATATCATTTATAAAGATGCTGACTGTAGATGGTCTAATTGTAAAAAAAATCTTGGGCTAGTTCTTAAAGACGGACTTCTTAAAGAAAATATTGATGGCGAAGCACTTATATGGGCGTATAGCAGATTGAATTTAAGAAGAGAGAAAAAAAAAATTTTGGTAGTTATTTCTGATGGTGCTCCTGTTGATGATTCTACTCTTTCAACCAATACACCAGACATTTTAGACAATCATTTAAAAGATATTGTTGATCAAATTCAAAAAAAAAATAAAGTTCAACTTCTTGCAATTGGTATAGGGCATGACGTTTCCAAGTATTACAATAACGCCTTTGTTATTGAAGATGTTGACAGCTTGGGTGATATAATTATAGAAAATTTGTCAAAGTTGCTTTCTTAGTAAGATAAAATTTAAGAGATCTTTGCTGCTAAAATTTTTTTCAATTTTCTGGTTTCGTCACTAAGTTTAGAATTTTTAGAATTTAACAAGTATTTGTCAATTCCACCTTTTTTCTCAACTGTTTTAATTCCCTTAGATGTAACTTTAAGTTTAATTTTCTTACCTAAAATTTCAGAAAAAAAAGAGGTGTTTTGAAGGTTCGGAAAGAATCTTCTTTTAGTTTTATTTACAGCATGACTTACATTGTTTCCTGTCATGGGCTTAACATTTGTAATATCACATTTTTTGACCATGTGTGTATAAAACACAAAAAAATGAAAAAATCAATAAGCAAACAATTTATTTTTTTGTTATATAATTACTGATCATTCTAACAGCACTATACATTGTCAAATTATTTGTTTTAACACTACTTATTAATTCCTCAACAAATTGTCTAGAAGACAAGTTTTTGACAAAACCTTTCACTTTAAGATCTACTAATCCCCACATTCTGTTTATTTTTTGGGAGTTTCTTACATTAATAAAATCGTTATTTTTTTTTCTAATATCAATAAATTTGACTATGTATTTCCACACATTTTCAAAACCAATCTCATTTAAAGATGAACAAACAACAACACCAATATCTTCATTTATTCTTGATTTATTTATCATATGGGTTGCATTTTTATATTCTCTATGAGTAATTTCAGCAGATTTTTTTAATGTTCCATCCGCTTTATTTACAATTATCAAATCAGCCATTTCAATTATTCCTTTTTTAATTCCCTGAAGCTCATCTCCGCCTGCGGGTAATAACAGAACGAGAAAAATATCAACCATATCATAAACCTCAGTTTCAGCTTGTCCAACACCCATTGTTTCAATAAAAATAATATTAAACCCTGCTTCCTCTAAACATAAAATTGATTCAGAAGTCCTTTTTGCTACACCTCCTAAATGGCCACTACTTGGTGATGGTCTAATGAATGCATTTTTATTTACAGAAAGTTTCTCCATTCTTGTTTTATCTCCTAGGATGGACCCACCTGAAAATCTAGATGAGGGATCAACAGCTAACACTGCTACCTTAAAACCTTTTTTTATGAGCTTCATTCCAAAGGACTCGATAAAAGTCGATTTACCAACTCCTGGTACCCCAGTTATCCCAATTCTTATTGATTTATCATTACCTTTAAATAACTCTAGAAGTTTTTCTGAAATAATTTGATCTTTTTCACGTGAAGATTCTATTAATGTAATTGCCTTTCCTAAATATTTTCTTGAACCAGATAAAATATTCTTATGAAATTTATTTAATTCTCCTTCTTCATTTTCATTTATTTCATAATTTTTCTCATCCCTTAAACAAAAATCATTGGGAGTTACCAAGCCTTCAGTTAGATTGTAAATTTTAATTAAAATCTCTTTTTCTGGGAATCTATCACCATTTAAATATCTTGATAATGATACTGGAGAAATTTTTAATAGATTAGCAAAAGTTTTATTTTTAATTTTTTTAAATATTAGATAATCTTTAAGTCTCATTTTTAACCATTTTGGTTAATATATCATAGAATATCTATTATTTCAATAGCTGCCTCAGGTATGTTAGTTCCAGGTCCAAAAACTTTACTGACACCTAGTTTATACAAATCACTATAATCTTGAGGAGGGATAACCCCTCCACATATTACTTTAATTCCATCAGCATCATTATTTTTTAAAGCTTTTATTAGAAGGGGAACAAGAGTTTTATGACCAGCGGCTAAAGTTGAAACTCCAATAATATGAACATCATTTTCAATGGCCTGTTTTGCTGCCTCATCAGGTGTCTGAAATAATGGGCCTACATCTATGTCAAAACCTAAGTCTGCGAACGCCGTAGCAATTAGTTTTGCTCCTCTATCATGACCATCTTGTCCCATTTTTACAACTAACATTCTTGGTCTTCTACCTTTTCGATCAATAAAATTTTGTATATGAGAATTTATAGAGCTAATTTTCTCACTAGATTTGACATTTTTACCATAAACTCCACTTATTGTTTTACTTGATAGTGTGTGCCTACCAAATACCTTTTCCATTGCACTAGTCATTTCTCCAACAGTACAAAAGTTTTTCGCAGCTTCAACACATATTTCTAAAAGATTGCCGTTACTTTTAGCAACTTCTTCAATCTTTTTTAAGTATTTATTAACACTTTTATTATCTCTGGATTTTTTAAGTTTGTTTAGTGCAGAAATTTGTTTTTTTCTAACTTTTTCGTTATCAATTGACAATATGTTAATTTCTTGCCTTTCAGTTGGCTTATATTTATTGACACCCACAATTATTTGTTCTTCTGAATCAACTTTTGCCTGTCTTTTAGCTGAGCTTTCCTCTATTCTCATTTTCGGTATTCCCATTTCTATTGCCTTAACCATCCCACCAACATCATCAATCTCATTAATCAATTTGTTGGCTTCGGCAACCATACTAGATGTTAAGCTTTCGAGGTAATATGATCCAGCTAGAGGATCAATTACGTTAGTAATACCAGTCTCCTCTGAAAGAATCAATTGGGTATTTCTTGCTATTCTCGCAGAAAAAGTAGTTGGTAAGGCTAAGGCTTCATCGAAACTGTTGGTATGCAAAGACTGGGTGCCACCCAAAACAGCTGCCATTGCCTCAACCGTTGTTCTTACAATATTGTTATAGGCATCCTGTTCCACTAAAGAAACTCCAGAAGTTTGACAATGAGTTCTTAATGCAAGACTTCTATCATCTTTTGGGTTAAATTTTTTTACAATCTCCGACCACATGAATCTTGCAGCTCGCATCTTAGCTATCTCCATAAAAAAATTCATGCCAATAGACCAAAAAAAAGATAAACGTGGAGCAAAGTCATCGATATCAAGACCTCTTTTTAAAGCAGATTCTAGATATTCCTTACCATCTGCAAGAGTGTAGGCGAGCTCCTGAACCTGATTAGCTCCGGCCTCTTGCATATGATAACCACTTATAGATATTGAGTTAAATTTAGGCATTTTTTTTGAGGTATATTCAATTATATCAGCTACAATCCTCATACTCGGCTCAGGTGGAAAAATAAAAGTATTTCTGACCATAAATTCTTTTAAAATATCGTTTTGTATCGTACCTGTTAGTTTTTCTAGAGGGCAACCTTGATTTAACCCGCTTGCTATGAAGCATGCTAAAACAGGAATAACTGCACCATTCATTGTCATAGAAACACTCATTTTTTCAAGCGGAATTCCATCAAATAATTTATTCATATCTTCAACTGAGTCAATTGCAACACCAGCATTTCCTACATCTGCTACAACTCTTTGATGATCAGAGTCATATCCTCTATGAGTTGCTAAATCAAATGCAACAGACAAGCCCATCACACCGTTTTTTAGTCCGTCTTTGTAAAATTTATTTGATTCTTCTGCAGTTGAGAAACCAGCATATTGCCTAATAGTCCATGGTCTATTTGCATACATTGTAGCTCTAGGGCCGCGAGTAAAGGGAGGTAAACCAGGTAAGCCAATATCATGATTAAGTTGCTTTATATCATCTTCAGTGTAAAGAGGTTTAACATTAATCCCCTCAGGTGTTTCCCAAGATAATTCCTCTAGTTTCTTTTGTTTTAACTCTTTTTCGGCAGAGCTTATCCAATCTTTTAAATTAATTTTTTTCAATACACTTTCACTTTAGTTAAGTTTTTTCATAACAAACTTTGGATTTATATTTTTTTTTTTTATTAAATCATCTAATTTTTCTTTATCAATATCCTTATTATTATTTACTTCTCTATGGATACCATCTGTAATTAAGAGAGAGTCAAGTTTTTGTGAATTAGCTCCCTTAATGTCATTGTCTAGAGAATCACCAACAACTAAAATTTTGTTTTTTCCTTCTATAAGTTTATAACAAAATTCGTAAATATTATTGTGTGGTTTTCCATAATATATAACACTTCCACCAATTTTTTCATAATATTCTGCTAAAAGACCAGCACAAATCATAAATTTTTTACCTCTAATTACAGTCTTATCCGGGTTTGAACAAATCATTAAAGAATTGAATTTAATTAAATTTTTTAACAAGTCTGTATAATTTTCAAGAATATCATTATCCCCCCAAGGACCAGTGTTAATTATTATATCTACACCTTTTGAATAATCTTCTACAACCTCGATATTTAGACCTTCAACTAAATGATAATCTCTAGGCGGACCAATCAAAAAGCATTTTTTTTTTTCATAATTTTTTTTTAAACTTAACCAAGTAATTTCACCAGATGAAATAATGTGATCATACGAATTTTTTGATAATCCAAAATCTTTTAATTGATCGGCTATAACAAAGGATCTTCTGGGAGCATTTGTAATAAAAAAAATAATTTTATTTTTTTTCTTAAGTCTTTCTAAAACTTCTTTAACATTTTCAAAAAGCTCAATTCCATTATGAATCACTCCCCACAAATCTATAAAAAAGATATTATATTTATCTTCAATATCTTTTAATGTTTTTAATTTTATTAAATCATTCATAAATTAATATTTTTACCTACAAGGTCTTCAACTTTTTTTATTCCTTTTTGTTTTAATAGGATACTAAGCTCGGACAAAATGTTTATAACAACATTCGGACCTTTATACACCAAAGAAGTATAAAGTTGAAGAAGACTGCATCCACTAGAAATTTTCTCAAATGCATCCCTACCGCTAGATATTCCTCCCACGCCTATTAAAATAATTTTACCTTTGGTAAGTTTATAGGTTTTTCTAATAGCTTTGTTGCTTAATTCTTTAAGAGGAGGTCCTGACAACCCTCCGTCTTCAGAAATTTTCCAAAAGTCTCTCACTGGTTTTGAATCCAAATTTTTACGACTAATAGTAGTGTTAGTTAAAATGAGTCCATCTACAATTTTTGAATTTAAAGATAATTTACAAATATCTTCTAATTCTTTATCAGAAAGATCTGGAGATAGCTTTATAAATGTATTTTTTTTTTTGAACTTGGAAAGGGTTGATAAGATTTTTTCAAGCTTATCTTTTTTTTGTAAATCTCTTAAACCAGGTGTATTTGGTGATGATATATTTATAGTGACATAATCAGTATATGGCTGAACCAACTTGTATAAAAATTTATAATCAGAGATGGGATCTTTTGAATTTTTGTTTTTACCTATATTAACTCCTAATATCTCATTCTCAATTTTTTTAAATTTTTTAAGATTACTTAAAAAAACTTCAATTCCATCATTATTAAAACCCAACCTTTGAATAATCGCTTCAAACTCAGGAATCTTAAAAACTCTGGGCTTAGGATTACCTTTTTGTGGCATTGGTGTTACCGTACCTACTTCCACAAAACCAAAGCCTAAATTAAATGAACCCTTTATTACTTCAGCATTTTTATCGAAACCAGCAGCCAAACCTACTGGATTATCAAATTCTTTACCAAGCACTTTAGTTTGTAAGTTTTCGAATCTTTTTTTTTGAAAAAGGTTAAATTTCAAGGCTTGTAAAAAAAAATGATGTAAAAGCTCTGGAGGAAGTGAGGAAGTTAGTTTTGAAAGTAAGGTATAATTGAAAAAATTAAACATTTAGCGTATCTACTTTTACAACACTTTCCAAGGTTAGCCTATCATAAAGATGCGGAAATTTCTCACCACCTCTTGAGATTTCCCATAACAATTTTTGCTTTAACATCTTAGTTTCAATTTTTAGAATCACTATTTTTTTTTTTTTAAAATATATATTTATGGTTTTTTTTAATTGATTTTTGTTTGATAAATGTATGTAACCAGATTTTTGATCTAAATCATTTCCATAAAAAACTTTTTTTTTTTTAAAATCAACCCATTCTTCTGGATACAGTACTCTATAAACAAAACTATTCACTTCCATTTTCTTTTATTTTACAGTCAAGTAGTTCTATAGTTTTATTTACCCCATAAAACTTTATAAATGAACCCAACCTAGGACCCTGCTTCTGTCCAAGAATTACTTCGTAAAAACCTGAAAACCAATCTCTAAGGTTTTCGAATTTGAGAGACATTCCAATGTTATATATTTCAGTCTGTATATCCTCTGCCTCAACAGTTGATGGCATTTTTTTTAAAACATCAATCAACATTTTAAAACCCTTCATTTCTTTTTCATTAGGTGATCTGTATTCTTTATTAGGTAATATAAATTCCTTAAAATAACAAACTCCATAATTTAAAAGTTCATTTATCCAATCGTTTTTGTCCTTCCTCATTTCTGGATAATAATTGTAGATGAATTCCCATAATATATCGCTTGACTCTGCATTACAAACACTTGCAAGATTAAGAACCATATTAAAAGTTATGTTTTCTGGAAGTTGTCTATTTTTGTCACAATTAATAAACCAAATTGCATTATTAATTTTACTTTCTTGATCTAAACTTTGATATGTTTGACTTAATTTTAAAAATTCATCAGTACTTTTTGGAATAATATCAAAAAACAACTTTTTTGCTCTATTTGGATTTTGAAACATAAAAAGCTCAAGACTCTCTTTTGGGGAAAACTTTAACCAATCTTCCACAGAAATCCCATTTCCAATAGATTTTGATATTTTCTCTCCTTTTTCATCTAAAAAAAGTTCATAAGTGAAATTAACTGGAGGCTTTCCTCCAATAATTTTATTAATCCTACTAGATAGTATGTAAGACTCTATTAAATCCTTACCATTCATCTCATAGTCAACTCCTAGCACAAGCCATCTCATCGCCCAGTCAACCTTCCATTGTAATTTGCATTCACCATCAAATATGGAACCTTCTTCTTCTTTGTCTGTAATAGGGTTGATAAAAATAATTTTTTTATTTTTTTTATCCAACTTTATGACTTTGGCTTGCAAAACTTTTCCTGTAGTTTTGCAAATTGGTAGAAATGGTGAGTAAGTTTCTCTCCTTTCTTTTCCTAACGTTGGTAAAATAATATCAAGAATTTGATCATAATTATTAAAAATAGCTTCAAGTCCGTTATTAAAAACACCTTCTTTATAATGGTCAGTTGCAGATTTAAATTCATATTTAAAACCAAAACTGTCAAGAAATTCTTTTAGTTTATTATTATTATGCTCTGAAAAAGATGAAAATTTTTCAAATGGATCAGGAATTGAAGATAATGGTTTGTCCAAGTTTTTTTTTATTAATTCTTTATTAGGAATATTATCTGGAACTTTTCTTAACCCATCCATATCATCTGAGAATATAAAGAGTTTAGTAGGTATTTCAGATAAAAAACTGAATGCCTTCATAACCATAGTTGTTCTTAAAACCTCACCAAAAGTACCAATATGAGGAAGTCCTGAAGGACCGTAACCTGTTTGAAAAATACAATACTCTTTTGAATTACCTTTTAAGCGTTTTAATATTTTTTTAGCCTCTACAAAAGGCCACTGTTTTAAATTTTTATTATCCATATATTCATTATTTCTTTAAATTAATATGAATACCAAATAAAAATAATAATAATATACATATTTTTTATGTATAATAAATTATTTTGCATAATTTAGTTGTAATTTATTAAAAAACCTTTACTTTTTAAATTATATTTATACTTTTACTCATGGTAAAAAAATTAAAAGGAGAACAATTTTATCTTTCCGCAAACGACTTAACTTCTGGGGATGTTATTTACTTATCAAAGGATAAGTGGAGCACAGATTTTAATAAAGCAATAAAAATTAGAAAAGATGATATTGAAAAATATGAAAAAATTGCAATTCAAGATGAAAATAAATGTCTAATAATTGGTCCTTTTTTTGTAGAATTAACTGAAGAGGGACAAATTAGAAAGCTAAGAGATAAAATTAGAAAAAACGGATTAACATTTAAAATTACATAATAATGTATAAATATTCTGAAAAAGATAAAAAAATTTTAAAAAACAGAACATCTGAATTTAAATACCAGGTTGAACGTAGATTAAATGGTGAATTAACAGAGGATGAATTTAAACCCTTAAGATTAATGAATGGGCTATATCTTCAACTTCATGCATATATGCTTAGAGTAGCGATTCCTTATGGTGAACTTTCTTACATACAGTTGAAAAAACTGGGAGAGATTTCGAAAAAGTTTGATAAAGGTTATGGTCATTTTACAACTAGACAAAACATTCAATTTAATTGGCCAAAATTAACAGATGTTCCTGAGATCCTAAAAGAATTAGCATCTGTTGAAATGCATGCCATCCAAACTTCAGGTAACTGCATAAGAAATATATCTTGTGATCATTTGGGTGGTATTAATAATGAGGAGATTGAGGACCCGAGACCATGGTGTGAAATTATAAGGCAGTGGTCGACATTTCATCCAGAGTTTTCCTTTTTACCTAGAAAGTTTAAAATTGCAGTTACAGCTTCAAAAAAAGATAGAGCAGCAATAGAGGTACATGACATTGGATTAAGACTAATAAAAAAGAATTCTAAAGTCGGCTTTGAAGTTTATGTTGGTGGCGGACAGGGGCGAAGTCCTTTTATTGCAAAAAAAATAAAGGACTTTTTATATAAAAAAGATCTTCTAAATTATCTTGAAGCAATTTTATCTGTTTACAATGAACTTGGACGTCGTGACAATATTTATAAAGCTAGGATAAAAATTTTAGTCAATGAACTAGGTAAAGAAAAAATTAAATGTATGATAGAGGATAAATACAAAAACTTTGCAAATAGAAAACTTGAGTTAAATGATGCTCAAATAAAAAAAATCTATAATTTTTTTAAACTACCAATCAAAAAATCAAAAAACTCAATTATACCAAAAATTGATAATATAGAATTTAAGCAGTGGGTAAGGCAGAATGTAATCAAGCACAAAGTTAAAGGATACTCTGTGGTCATGGTTTCACTTAAGCCACCTGGAAAACCACCAGGTGACATGAATGCTAAGCAGATGAATGAATTATCTCAATTATCTTATGATTATTCTTTTGGTGAGTTAAGAGTAACTCATGAACAGAACATGCTTTTACCCCATGTAGAAAATAAAAAAATTTATGATCTTTGGCTTAAATTAAAAAAAATTGGATTATCGACCCCTAATATCGGGCTAATCTCTGATATTATTTGTTGTCCGGGAATGGATTATTGTGCACTTGCTACTGCAAGATCAATTCCCATTTCTCAAAAAATAAGTAACTCATTCAACAATTACAAACAACAAAAAAAAATTGGAGATCTTAAAATTAAGATTTCAGGATGTATCAATGCGTGCGGTCATCATCATGTTGGTAATATAGGTATTTTAGGACTTGATAGAAATGGAGAAGAATCATACCAAATTACTCTCGGTGGGTCTGCAACTGAAAACGCTAAAATTGGCGAAATAGTAGGTCCTTCGTTTCCTGAAAAGGAATTAATGAAAGCCCTTGAAACAATATTAAAAACTTATAAAAAAAATAAAGTTTCAGAGGATGAAGATTTTCTTAAGGTTTTCAACAGAATCGGAATAAGTGAATTTAAGAAAGATCTATATGATAATTCTTAATAAAGACAAGCCACAAAACAACGAATATATACTTTTGGATGATTTAGAAAAAATAGCATCTTTACATAAACAAAAAGTAATCTTAACAAAAAGTTTGTGGATTAAAAAAAAACAGTTCCTTAGGAAAAGTAAGATAAATACAGGTATTCAACTTAACTCTGATGAATCTTTAGATGAAATAACTGATGATATCTTTTGTTTTAGTTTAATCCAACTTAACTTCATTTCATTTAAAGATGGAAGACCCTTCTCAGTTGCAAAACAATTGAGAAAAAAATTTAATTTTAGAAATGAAATTAGGGCTTCTGGACACATACTCCCTGATCAATATATTTTTTTGATAAGGTGTGGTTTTGATACCGTCGAAATAGAAGACAAGAATATAGATGTTTGGGTTAAATTTTACAAAATGGATGAAGGTTTGTATTACCAATAAAAAAGCCCAGTAAAAAAACTGGGCTTTAGAGTCAACAAACTTGGGAGTGATATTAGAAGTCCATACCACCCATGCCACCCATGCCGCCCATGCCGCCCATGCCGCCTCCGCCTGGCATTGGAGGTAAAGGCTCCTTTGGTTCAGGCAATTCAGCAACCATTGCCTCAGTAGTTAAAAGTAAACCCGCTATTGACGAAGCATTCTCAAGTGCTGTTCTAACAACTTTTACAGGGTCAATTATTCCAGATTTAACTAAGTCTGTGTAGGTTTCAGTTTGAGCATCAAAACCAAAGTTATTATCCTTTTGTTCAGATAGCTTTCCTATGACAATGGAACCTTCAACACCTGCATTTTCAACAATTTGTCGGCAGGGAGCCTCAAGTGCTTTTCTTACAATGTCTATGCCAGCATCTTGGTCTGGGTTTTTACCCTTCAGACCTTCAAGAGCTTGTTTAGAGTAAAGCAGAGCCGTACCGCCTCCAGGAACAATTCCTTCCTCAACAGCTGCTCTCGTTGCGTTAAGAGCATCATCAACTCTATCTTTTCTTTCTTTCACCTCTACTTCTGTTGAGCCCCCAACATTTATAACTGCAACCCCTCCAGATAACTTTGCAAGTCTTTCCTGAAGTTTTTCCTTGTCATAATCAGAAGTTGTGGTCTCTATTTGAGTTTTAATTTGCTCACATCTAGCGCTTACATCTGAAGAGCTTCCACTTCCACCAACAATAGTAGTATCTTCCTTGTCAATTCTAACTTTTTTACATGAACCTAAATCGTTAATAGTAACATTTTCAAGTTTAATTCCAAGTTCTTCACTAATTACTTGTCCTCCGGTAAGAATTGCTAGATCCTCTAACATGGATTTTCGTCTGTCACCAAAACCCGGTGCTTTGACTGCAGCTACTTTTAGCCCTCCTCTAAGCTTATTAACAACAAGCGTAGCTAAGGCTTCGCCCTCAACATCTTCTGCAATAATTAAAAGAGGTTTTCCTGACTTAACCACAGACTCAAGAAGTGGAAGAAGGTCTTGGAGGTTAGATAGCTTCCCTTCATTTAAAAGAATAAAAGGATCTTCAAACTCACATATCATTTTCTCGGCATCAGTTATAAAATAAGGTGAAAGATAACCTCTATCAAATTGCATACCCTCGGTTGTTTCAAGGGTTGTATCTCTAGTTTTTGATTCCTCAACTGTTATAACTCCATCCCTACCAACTTTGTCCATTGCTTCTGAAATTTTTTTTCCAATTTCTTCTTCACCATTAGCAGAAATTGTTCCCACCTGAGCAATTTCTCCAGATGAACCAAGCTTCTTAGCTTTAGATTTTAGTTCGTTTAAGACCTTGTCTACTGCTAGATCAATGCCCCTTTTTAAGTCCATTGGGTTCATACCTGAAGCAACTGCTTTAGCACCTTGTTTAACCACGGCTTGTGCCAATACAGTAGCAGTGGTTGTACCATCACCAGCTGCGTCTGAACTTTTGCTAGCAACCTCTTTTACCATTTGAGCACCCATATTTTCAAACTTATCTCTAAGTTCGATTTCTTTGGCAACTGATACACCATCTTTTGTGACTCGAGGCGCACCAAAAGATTTATCAAGAATAACGTTTCTGCCTTTAGGTCCAAGTGTAACTTTAACTGCATTCGCCAAAGCATCTACACCTGCCATCATTTGATCGCGGGCATCAGAACCATATGATATTTTTTTAGCTGACATAATTTAATCTCCTTCTACTCTAAAATTCCCATAATATCAGATTCTTTCATAATCAAAAGATCCTGACCGTCTAATTTAACTTCAGTACCTGACCATTTTCCAAAAAGGATCTTATCACCTTCTTTTACATTCATTGGCTTTAATTTACCATCCTCGGTAAGTTCGCCAGGTCCTACTGCAACAATTTCACCTTCACTTGGTTTTTCTTTTGCTGTATCGGGAATAATTATACCACCCGATGATTTGTCATCGCTTTCTAGTCTTTTGACTACAACTCGATCTTGAAGAGGTTTGAATTTCATATAGAATCTCCTTTTGTTATAAGACAATTCAAAAATAGAGCCCATTTCTATTAGCACTCTGATTATAAGAGTGCTAAACTAACTAAATTGAAAATTTTGTCAACTATTTTTTATTACACCAAACTCTTTGATAATAAAATTTTCAAGTTTATTTACACTTTCTTCAATTGATTCTCTCTCAGTATTTAGAATCAAGTCTGGATTTTTTGGATCCTCATATGGCGATGATATTCCTGTAAAGTTTTCTATCTCACCACTAATAGCCTTAGAATACAAACCTTTAACATCTCTTTTTTTACATTCATCAATAGAAGCCTTAACAAAAATTTCCTTAAAAATTTCTGGTTTTATGTCCCGAGCTTTTTTTCGTTCACTTATGTAAGGTGATATTAATGATACAATTACAATAAACCCTGCCTGTGTAAAAAGCTTCGCAACTTCAGCTGCTCTTCGTATATTTTCTGTGCGATCTTCAGTAGAAAATCCTAAACCTCGGTTTATCCCCATCCTCAAATTATCACCATCTAAAATAAAAACATTATAATTTTTTAAAAATAATTTTTTTTCAATTTCTTTTGCAATTGTACTCTTTCCAGAGCCAGAAAGACCTGTCATCCAAATAATAGCCGATCTATGATTAAATCTCAGTGCTCTATCAATTTCAGTAACCGAAAAACTTATTGGTTTAATATTTTTTGTTTGAATTACATCTTTTTGATCGGGAAAATTTTGTAAGTTTATAATACCACCAGCAATAATTTTCTCTTCATCCAAAATGCAAAACCTCCCAGTTTTCTGATTATCTTTAAAATCATCCATTGGAATTAATTGAGACGAATGAATAATAACTTCGCAAACGTCATTTTTTTTTGGACTCAAAGTTAATGTTTTTGAACTTAAATTATTCGTATCTAAAACTTTTGAGACCTTACTAATGACAATATTGTATTCTCCTGTGTTAATCTTCATAAGATATTGTTTATCAATTTTTAGTTTTTTTTCGCTTAACCAAAATATGTTTGCCTCAAAAGTGTTCATTAGTTTAGGAGGAAATTTTACGTGCGAAATTAAATTACCTTTATCAATAAAAATTTGATCTTCAATTGTTAATCCAACATTATCTCCTGTAACATATTTTTTTTTTGCCTTTGGCCAAGCTTCGAATGATTTAAGTTTGACTGTTTCGTTAGATGGAAGAAAAAATAATTCATCATTTAATTTTATTTCTCCAGTCTCTATTCTTCCAACTATAACTCTTTTATCATCAATCTTATAAATATCTTGTATAGGAAGTCTTAAAGGTAAATCATCGTTACCTTTCTTCAAATTATAAGAATCTAGTATTTCACAAAATGCTTGACCATTATACCAACTAAGTTTTTTGCTTTTCTGAATAATGTTATCGCCACATTTTGCACTTACGGGAACTGTTGCAACTATATTAACGGCAATATTATTAATAAATTGACTTAACTCTTTTTCTACCTTCAAAAACTTTTTTTCATCGTAATTAATTTTATCCATTTTATTAAAAAGACAGATTACATTATCTAAACCTAGTAGTTTAAGTAAATATGCATGTTTTTTTGTTTGTTCTTTTAGACCCTCATGAGCATCAATTATTAATACCGCAATATCTGCTGAAGATGCTCCTGTTATCATATTTCTTATAAATTCTTTATGTCCGGGAGCATCGATAAAAACATATTTTCTTTTTTTTGTTTTAAAAAATATTTGAGTTGTATCAATTGTTATCCCCTGATCCCTCTCTGCCTGAAGCGCATCTAACAAAAAAGCAAATTCAAACTCCATGCCTCTTTTTTCACTGACTAATTTTAATTCCTCATATTTTCCTGAAGGCACCTCATCTAAATCATACATCAACCTTCCAATAAGTGATGATTTTCCATGGTCCACATGACCGACTATTACAACTTTTGGGATTTCTTCGTTTTCTAAAAAACTCATTACATATATCCTTTTGACCTTAACTTCTCAAAAACATCTTCTTGTTCATGATCCATAGCTCTACCTGATCGTTCAGAAACTTTTGTAATTTTTAATTCATTTATAATTTCATCAAGATTCTTAGCTTCACTTGATACAGGTGAAGTGATATCTTTATCACCCAAAGATCTATACCTTTTTCCATTTTTAGAAAAATATAAATCAACAATAGGTATTTTTTGATTTTTTATATATTGCCATATATCAATTTCTGTCCAACCTAGAAGTGGATGAATTCTAATATGAACGTTATTAGGGTAATTAAAGTTAGACTGATCCCAGAATTCAGGTGGTTGGTTTTTTACATCCCATTTTCCTGATTCATCTCTTGGGCTAAAAATTCTTTCCTTAGCTCTAGTTCCTTGTTCATCTCTTCTGATACCTGCTATAATTCCTTTAAATTCATATCTATTTAAAATTTTTTTTAAACCTTCGGTTTTTCTTGCTGCTGATCTCGCTGCAGGAGGTAGTGATGCATCAATTTGTTCTACAGGTGGACAATCACCTTTAATAAGTTTGACTTTCCATTCTTTCTCGTATTTGTCTCTAAAATCATACATTTCTTTAAATTTTTTTCCGGTATCAACATGAACCAATGGAAATGGAATTTTTCCTAAAAATGCTTTAAAAGCAATCCAAACCATTACATTAGAATCTTTTCCAAGTGACCAAAGCATTGCAATATTTTTTATAGATCGATACGCTTGTCTAAAAATATAGATACTTTCGTTTTCTAATTTTTGTAAGTGACTGTTCATATTTTAATTTTTTCTGCTTAAATGAATTCCGCATTCAGTTTTTATATCGTTTTTCCATCGTCCGGATCTAACATTATCTCTATCAGTTGTCTTAAACGTACAATGAATACATCCTATCGAGAAATAACCCTTTTTTACTAAAGGATGTATGGGTAATTTGTTTATCTCAAAGTAATTTTCTACTTCTTCTTTTTTAATATTTATTAAGGGATTAACTACAATTTTTTTATTTAAAAGCTCGAAGGGTTTCAAGTTTATTCTTTGACCCTGATGGTATGATTTTCTTCCAGAAATCCAAGAGTTATATTTTTTTAAAACCTTATCTAAAGGCTTTACTTTTCGAATCTCACAACATCTATCAGTATTATACTTCCAAAGATTATTTTCTGGATCTTCTAGTTTTATTAAAGACTCCTCTGGAAAAATATCCATACAATTTGTTAAACTAAACTCCTTTAACAATTTATTTTTATAATCAATTGTTTCTGAAAACAAATAGTGAGTATTTAACAAAAATATGGGAAATTTTTTATTAATTTTTGAAATCATATGAAGTATTATTGCTGACTCAGTTCCAAAAGAGCAAATATAAGTGATCTTACTACCAAATTTTTTTATCGAAACGTCTAAAATTTCCTCTGGAGCCAACCCCAAACACTCTTCGTTGAGAGATGAAATAAGTTCAGTTAGCTTATCCATAAGACTATTAATTACAAAATAATTAATTTGTCAATATATTATGTAATTATTTGCGATCTACACAAAATATATGTATTTTAAATTTATATTTAACCATTATTAATTACTTATGAACAAATCTAAGATTAAACAAACGTGGATAGGTATTAACTTAATAATGATTATTTCAATGATCATTATTGGAGGTATTACACGCCTTACAGATTCCGGACTGTCCATGACAGAATGGAATCTAATAGGTGGTATAATACCTCCTCTTAATCCAAGTGACTGGTTAGAGCTTTTTAATAAATATAAAAATACACCAGAATATCTTTTAAAAAATTTTGACATGTCATTAATAGAGTTTAAAAAAATTTTCTTTTGGGAATACTTTCATAGAATCTGGGGAAGACTAATTGGTATAACCTATACCATTCCCTTTTTATTGTTTTTTGCAAAGGGTATGTTCGATTCAAACGAAAAAAAAACTTATATTATCCTTCTCTTATTGGGTTCATTTCAGGCTTTTATGGGTTGGTTTATGGTTGAAAGTGGTTTAAGTGAAAGACCTGATGTAAGTCATTTTAGGTTGTCCGCCCATCTACTAATTGCTTTTATAATTTATATTATTTTACTTGATAGATTTTGTAAAAATTTTCTAAATGGAAATGACAAACCAAATTACTTTACAACAAAATATAATTTTCAAATCACAAATATAAATGTGTCTATTATTTTAGTGCTTATTACCGTTGGTTCTGGTGCATTCGTTTCTGGAACTAATGCAGGGTGGGCATATAATAATTTTCCTTACATGGGAGATAGTTATTTGCCACCAATTTTATTAGAAGGAAATTTATATTCGATTAGGAAACTGTTCAATGATATAGGTTTTATCCAATTTTTTCATAGAGTAATGGCAACATTTACCTTAATTTATGTTCTCATGACTTTTCTTTTTTTATTTAAAACAAAACTTAAAGCTTTTTTTATTCTTTCTATACTTTTAGCTGTTATTGTAATAAGTCAGTATCTACTCGGAATTTTGATCTTAAAATTATATGTGCCTATTCCACTTGGCCTAGCGCATCAGCTTGGATCGCTAATTTTGCTATCCTCTTTGATAATTACAAAATGTGAAATTAAAAAAAAAAGGGCGATAAATCGCCCTTCTTTTTAGTTTTGGTTAGGGAAACTACTTAAAAACTTGCAGATACATAACCTACAACATGATCTCCGCCAAGAGTTGTGTCTTTATCCTCACCACTAGCTGCATAACCACCAGTAGTTGTGAATTCCACACCCCAATCAAGTCCGAATATAGATGTTGACGCACCAATTTTGTAATCAGTAAAACCATATCCCGTTGTAGAACTATCTGTGTCAGAATCTGTAAAACCTACATGTCCGTATAAAAGGAATGGTGTGCCAGGAACAGGTATTTCAGCTCCAACATTGTGATAAGTGTAATCATAATTCTGTGCAAAACCAGTAGGTGAATATCCGAAATAGTAGGATATACCTAGATCATAAGGTAGTGAGATTCCAACAGATCCATACCATTCTAAAAATTCATAACCCTTAGTACCAGAACCACCTGTACCATCATTTCCAGAGTTATTTTGAGATGATGCACCAGGATAATCGTAGTAAAGCATTCCGATGTCATAAGACAGATAATCTTCCACAAAAGGGATAGCCCCTGTAAAACCGCCGTAATAATCAAGCTCCATTCCAAAGCCGCTATTGCCACCAACAGTATCAGTAGTTGTATTCAAGTTAGCAGCCCATGTTCCTACGTATGCATCAATATACGTTTCAACTAAATTAACTGAGTAGTCAAAACCACCTTGAATGGCCATACCACCAGTTTGTTCCTCACCTCTCCAGATATAGTTGGTGTAATAGCTAACGTTTGCAGAAAACTCTCCAACAGGAGGCTTGTCTGGAAATTCAAAAGATTTGGTCTCTTGAACATAAATTAGTGGAGTTGCCAAAGCACCCACTATGAGAATTTTTTTAAGCATTTTAATGTCCTTTCCCTTATACTTGCACAATTTTTAATCACTTAAAAAATTGTTTAAAAATTAATCATAATTATGTTATACTTACTTTTTTCTCAGAAATCCAGTAAAAAAGCAAAAAATTTTTATTTTTTTTTTTTCATGTTGTTTTTATACAACATGTAAATTAAAAATTACATGTTACTAATATTAAATTTACAATGATTAGCTTTTTTTGTCTTACTGCTTTTTTCTTGTGGGTATACTTAATTTTGTTCAATTCAAGAAAATACTTTTCATATAATGAATTATTTTGGTCTAACAAAATAATTTTTGAAAGATTTTACAAGAAAAATAACAATACACATCCTCAAAACATTTGTGTGATTATTCCGGCAAGAAATGAGGAAAAAAATATATCTAAAACTCTTGGGTCAATTGTAGATCAAGGTTTAAAAAATATTAAAATATTAATCGTAGACGATAATAGTACTGATAAAACTTATTTGATTGCCTCAAATTTTTTAAAAAAAAAAAAAGTTAACCATCAAATTGTTAAGGGAAAAAAATTACCTCATGGCTGGAGCGGAAAAGTATGGGCCTTGAAGCAAGCAGTTGATATTTTACAACGTCAGAAAATTGAATATTATCTATTTCTTGATTCCGATATAATCTTAAAAAAAGGAATCATTTCTAAGGCAGTGAGTTTCTTATGCCAAAAAAAATTACTTATGGTCTCACTGATGGCTAAACTTAATTGCTCATCTAACTGGGAAAAACTTTTAATACCAGCATTTATTTATTTTTTTCAAAAAATTTATCCTTTTAGTAAAGTCAATGATTCTAATAATTCACTTGCTGCTGCAGCTGGCGGATTTATACTTTGTAGATCAAAAGTTTTTAGTGAACAAAACCTATATGATCAAATCAAAGATAAAGTTATAGACGATTGCAATATAGCAAAAAAAATTAAAGAAAAAGGAGACATTTGGCTAGGTTTAACAGAAAATATTTACAGTAAAAGATGTTACACAAGTTTATTAGAAATATGGAAAATGGTATCCAGAACTGCATATGAGCAATTGAGTTTCTCTCCGTTCTACTTATGCATTTCTATTTTTGGTATGAGTATTATTTACCTTTATCCAGTGCTTGGGATTTTTTTTTTTGAAAAAAATCAAGCAAGTCTATTTTTACTAAATTTTTTGACAATCTTAATTTTAGTTATTTCTTTTAGGCCGACCGTGAAGTTTTACAATCTATCTACTCTCTATTACTTTTCATTACCACTTGCAAGTTTGATTTATATAATGATGACAATTACATCAGCTTTTAATTTTCATTTCAGAAAAGGTAATATTTGGAAAGGAAGAAAATATTAGTAATTTAGAAATAAAAGAAAAGGATGTAGTTAAGTTATTATCTGGAAAAACTTTTACAGATGAGAACTTTCCTGTTGCTTCTTTTTTAATTAAAAAAAATATTCAAAAATATATTAGAGCATTCTACTTTTTTGCTAGAACAGCTGATGACATTGCCGATCACAGCACTCTGCTCGCTAAAGAAAAAATTAAATTTTTAACATACTTTGACAATGTCTTAAGATTAGAAAAGAGAACTAGCATAACCACCTTAAACAATATTATTAATTTTTTTCCAGAAATTCCATTTGCAAAAAACTATTCAAGAAATCTTCTCAAAGCCTTCTTAATGGATGCGAAGGGAAAAAAATATAAAACTTGGGATGATTTAGTCTTTTATTGTAAATATTCTGCTAATCCTGTTGGAAGGTTTGTGATAGACTTAGTTTACCAAAAAAAAAATATTCCACAAAAAAACTTTAAAGAAATTTATTTTGCTTCTGATTGTTTATGTACATCTTTACAAATTATAAATCACTTACAAGATTGTAAAAAAGATTTTCAAGAGCTTAACAGAATATACATACCCGAATCTTTCTTCCAAAAACACTTACTAGATAAAGAAATATTAAGTTTTAAAGAATCTGATTTGAATTTTTTTAATTTAGTTGACGAAATGATAGAAAAAGTTGAAATTATGTTAGTAAAATCTAATAAAGGTTTAAGAAGAATTGAACCATGGAGTTTAAGAAAAGAAACTCTTATAATTTTAAATATTGCAAAAAGGTTATGTTATTTGTTAAAAATAAAGGATGTATTAAGAAAAAATGTGAAATTATCTCATATTGATTTGATTTTTTGTTTCATAAAAGGGATAATAGATTAATATAAATATTTACTCCAAATGAAAATAATATTCAACCAATGAAAACTCCAAAATCACTGCTCGATAAAGTTAAATTTCCTAAAGATCTTAAAAAGTTCGATGACCGACAATTAAAAGTTCTTTGTAAAGAACTAAGAGATGAAGTAATTGAGGCAGTTTCTGTGACGGGTGGTCATCTTGGTGCTGGTCTTGGAGTAGTAGAATTAACAGTCGCAATACACAACGTTTTTAACACGCCAAATGATAAATTAATATGGGATGTAGGTCATCAATGCTACCCTCACAAAGTTATTACGGGTAGAAGAGAAAAAATAAGAACAATAAGGCAACCAGGCGGTCTTTATGGTTTTACTAAGAGATCGGAAAGTGAATATGATCCATTTGGTGCTGCACACTCATCCACTTCAATTTCAGCAGGGCTTGGCATGGCTGTTGCCAGGGACCTTAAAAAAGAGGATCATCAAGTCATTTGCGTAATTGGGGATGGAGCAATTAGTGCTGGTATGGCTTATGAAGCTATGAATAATGCGGGATCAATGAATGCAAAATTAATAGTAATTCTTAATGACAATGATATGTCTATAGCCCCACCAGTTGGTGCAATGAGTGCTTATTTATCTAGATTGCTGTCTGGAAAAACATTTCAATCTGCGAGAAGCTTAGCTAAACATATGGCAAAAAAATTTCCGAAGAGCTTTCAAAATATGGCTGCTAAGGCTGAAGAGTACATGAGAGGAATGGTCACAGGCGGAACACTCTTTGAAGAACTTGGTTTTTTCTATATTGGACCTATTGATGGACACAATTTAGATCATCTTTTACCAGTTTTAAGAAATCTTCAAAAATCTAAATGGGACGGCCCAGTTTTTGTTCATGTTGTTACAAAAAAAGGATATGGTTATGAGCCAGCAGAAAAATCTGAAGATAAATATCATGGAGTTAGTAAGTTTAATGTCGTAACAGGAGAACAGGTTAAGTCAACGTCTAAAGCACCGAGCTACACCAAAGTTTTTGCTAATGCTCTAGTAAAGCATGCCCAAAAAGACAAAAGTATAGTTGCAATTACTGCAGCCATGCCATCAGGAACTGGTCTTGATACTTTTGGACAAAAATTTCCAAAAAGGACTTTTGATGTTGGTATCGCAGAGCAACACGCTGTTACATTTTCTGCTGGGTTAGCCACAAGAGGAATGAAACCTTATGCAGCAATTTATTCAACATTTCTGCAAAGAGCCTATGATCAAGTTGTTCATGATGTAGCAATACAATCTCTTCCTGTAAGGTTTGCAATTGATCGTGCTGGTCAAGTTGGTGCGGATGGAGCTACGCATGCGGGTTCATTTGATTTGGCATATTTATGTACCTTACCAAATTTTATTGTAATGGCTCCAAGCGATGAAAATGAACTTTGTAACTGTATAGCTACTTCTACAGAGATAAACGATAAACCATCTGCTTTCCGATATCCAAGAGGTGAAGGTACTGGCGTTAAAATTAATGAAAAACCAGAGCCCTGGGAAATTGGAAAAGGTAAAATTATAAGAGAAGGAAATCAAGTGTGTATTTTATCTCTAGGTACAAGATTAGGAGACTCACTTATAGCATCAGAAAAATTAGCGTCATATGGATTATCAACTACTATAGTTGACGCAAGGTTTGCAAAACCTATCGATGAATTATTGATTACTCAACTTGCAAGAGATCACGAAGTTCTAGTAACGGTTGAAGAAGGTTCAATTGGAGGTTTTTCAGCCCAGGTTATGTCTTTTCTCACAAAGTCAGCAGCACTTGATAGAGAATTAAAATTTAGACCACTATTCTTTCCTAACAGATTTATAAATCATGGAAAACCAGATCATCAAAATATTGAATGTGGCATAGATCATAACAGTATTGTAAAAACAGTTTTAGGTGCATTAGGTATTGCTACTCCGGCAAAATTTCCAATAGAAGAAAGAGCCTAGTCTATAAAATTCTTTTAGATGACTTCTGTTAACCAGATAATTGTAGAAAATATAGTTAAAAAATCCGGTTCATCGTTTTACTGGGGAATGAAACTTCTACCTGAAATTAAAAAAAGAGCTATGTTTTCTGTTTATGCATTTTGTAGAGTAGTTGATGATATAGCTGATAATTCTGGAACAATAAAATCAAAAAAAGATAAACTTTATAACTGGAAGAGAAAAATAAATGATCTTTACCAAAAAAGAAAAATAAATGAAGGTATTTTAAAGGAACTAAAAACTTCTATTGAGACTTTCAATCTAGAAAAAAAAGATTTTATTTCTATTATTGACGGAATGTTGATGGATGTTAAAAAAAAAATTCAGTTCCCTAGTACAAAAGAATTAGAACTTTATTGTAAAAGAGTAGCCGTTGCTGTTGGGTATCTATCAATAAAAATTTTTGGTTTGAATGATAACAAAGGAAAACAATATGCATATTATTTAGGAATAGCATTTCAATTGACAAACATTGTAAGAGATTTTAAAGAAGATCTGGATGTTGGAAGATGTTACATACCTCACGTAAAGCTCAAGAAATATGGTATTAAAAGAAGCATTAAAAATTTGGAAAAAACAAATAAAATTCAAGAAGTATTGCAGGACATTTTGAGAGACGCTGATAAATTTTTCAAAAAAGCAGATAAGCTCTCAATAAATATAGATAAAAAAAAAATTATTGCCTCTGAACTTATGAAACAATTTTATAAAAAAATACATAAAAAAATGTTTAATAAAAATATAAATATTAAAAAAAAAGTAAAATTAAATTTTTTTGATAAAACTTTAATATTAATTAACTTTATAATTAGGTAAGAAGATTAAAAAAAGAGTATACATAATAGGTGCAGGACTCTCAGGTTTATCTGCTGCAATCCATTGCCAAAAAAAAAAAATAAGCGCAAAAATTTTTGAAGCAGCTAAATATCCTGGAGGAAGATGCAGATCATTTTATGATAAAAAAATAAATATGGAGATAGATAATGGTAATCATTTAGTATTTTCTGCTAATAAAAATTTTACAAACTTCTGCGAACTTATTGGCTCATCCAAAACTTTAAAAGAAATATCTCCAAATTTTTTTTTTTTTGATTTTGAACATAATCTTGAATGGAATTTAGATCTATCTTCAGGATATACAAATTTTTTATTAGGGAAAAAAAAGTTAATCCCAAATACTAAATTATTTGATTACTTTTCTTTATTAAAATTATTTTTTGTAAGTAAAAATTCATCAGTTTTTGAAATTGTTGGAAATTCAAAAATTTTTAAAACCTTTTGGGAGCCTTTAACCTTAGGTGTGATGAATACAGCTCCTAATTTAGCATCGGCAAAAGTTCTTTCAAATGTTTTGAAAGAAACAATATACAAAGGTGAAGAATTTTGTAAAATTTTTCAACCAAAAACAAATTGGAATGAAACACTTATTAAACCTGCAGTTACTAAAATAAAAAAAAATGGGGGACAAATTAGTTATGGTAATTTACTTAAAAGAATTAACATTACTGACAATTATGTAAGTGAACTTTCTTTTATAAAAAATAAAATTAAAGTAAACAAAAATGACAGAGTAATCTTCTCAATACCTCCAACAAATCTCTCAAAACTACTAGGAAATTGTTCTCTTCCTAATCAATATAATACTATTTTAAACCTTCATTTTAAGGTCAAACCAAAAGACATAAAACTTTTTAAAAAACCCATAGTCGGCTTCATAAACTCTATAACACAATGGGTTTTTGTGAAAAGTAATCATTTGTCAATTACTGTCAGTAATGCAAATAATTTAAACAGTCATAATACAGAAGAGTTAATCATCAATATATGGGATGAAATATGCAAATACATAAAAAAAAATATAATTTATGAAAATGTCCAAATTGTAAGAGAGAAAAAAGCAACTTACGTGCAATCTCCAAGCAATATTAATTTAGTTAAAAAATTTAATAACATTCCTAAAAATATGATACTTGCAGGTGACTGGACACAATATAATTTACCATGCACTATTGAAGCATCAATTTTATCTGGTAAAAAAGCAATAGAAACAATTTGATATAAAATGCATCGTCTGGAAAAAATAATTAAGCCTTTTGAAGGTCTTATAAAAAAAAGAACAAAAGACCAAAACAATAATAAACTCAAGCAGGGTTGTTATCTTTATGAACTAGAAGCCGACGCAACCATTCCATCTGAATATATTCTGTTGATGCACTTTATTGGTGAAATAAATGTTAATCTTGAAATAAAAATTCAAAAATACATTTTTAGTAAACAAAATAGTGATGGTGGATGGCCTCTTTTTTTTGATGGAGAGTCTGATATTAGTGCTAGTGTAAAAGCTTATTATGCTTTAAAATTGTCTGGTTTAGAAAAAAACCATGAATCGCTGGTAAAAGCTAAGACTTTTATTCTCAAAAATGGAGGAGCTGAAAATGTTAACGTTTTTACAAGAATTTCATTAGCACTTTTCGGACAAATTTCTTGGAATTCCATTCCATATATGCCCGCAGAAATAATTAACTTTCCAAGATGGTTTCCTTTTAACATTTATAAGATTTCATATTGGTCTAGAACGGTTTTGATCCCTTTATTAGTCATTATGAATAAAAAACCAATTGCTAATAATCCTAACAATATTTCTATAAAAGAACTTTTTATAAATTTTTATAAATCACCGAGTGTAAAAACTTTAGATAGTTCTGGATTTTTTTCTTCTCTTTTTTTAGTTATAGATAAAATAGCTAGATTTTTTTTTCCAAACTTTGTGTCAAAAAAATACAAAAAAAAGTGTATTGATAAAATTTATCAATGGATTTCTCAAAGGCTAAATGGCAAAGATGGCTTAGGTGGAATTTTCCCTGCCATGGTAAATGCTTTAATAGCATTTAAAATTGATGAGGAAAAAAGGTATGAAAAGCAAATCGAGATTTGTAGAGAAGCCATTGATAACCTAATTGTTGAAAAAAGAGATTTTGCATATTGTCAGCCATGCCTTTCTCCAGTGTGGGATACAGGTTGGATGGGACACCTTCTTCTTGAACAAAACCAAAATGTTGATGATTTAGTAACTTGGTTTCTTAAAAAAGAAATCAAAACAGCTGGTGACTGGAATGTTCACAAAGAAAATCTTGCACCAGGGGGATGGGCGTTCCAATTTAATAATGATCATTACCCTGATGTCGATGATACTGCATTAGTTGGAATGTTTTTAGATAGATATAATAGAAACAAAAAAATTAAAAAAATTAAACAGTGTCTTGAACGAACGAGAAAGTGGATCATTTCAATGCAGTCAAAAAACGGAGGATGGGGTGCCTTTGACATTGATAATACAAAATATTATCTTAATTCCATTCCCTTCGCTGATCATGGTGCATTACTTGACCCACCCACTGCTGATGTTTCAGCGAGATGCTTAAGTTTTCTAAAGCAACAAAATAATCCTGAAAGTAAACTCTCAATAAATAAAGGACTGAAGTACTTACTTTCCGAGCAGGAAAATGATGGAAGTTGGTATGGAAGATGGGGTACTAACTATATATATGGAACATGGTCTGCCGTTAGTGCTTTAAACCTATTAGACTTTCCGCAAAAAGAAGATGTATTCAAAAAAGCCTCAAACTATCTTAAAGGAATGCAAAAACCAGATGGAGGTTGGGGAGAAGATGGAAAGTCTTATTATAAAGGTTTTGAAAGTTATTCAAAAAACAGTACACCCTCTCAAACTGCGTGGGCAATCATGGGTCTGATATCTATTGGTGAAATAGATTGTAAAGAAGTTGAAAAGGGTATCAAATTTCTCTTTAAAAATAAATTAAATGGGATAGAGGAATCTTATACAGCTGTAGGTTTTCCAAAAGTTTTCTATCTTAAATATCATGGTTATGCTAAATATTTTCCTCTACTTGCAATCTCAAAAATAAAAAACCAATTAAAAAAAAATTCAATTTTTCCTAGTTATGGAACTTAGAAAAAAATTCAAAAAAATTGGTTTAATTTTTGGATTAAAGAGAGAAATGAAATTAGTTTCAAACAAAAATAATAATATAGTTTGTGTGTATGGTTATGGAAAAGCTTCAAAGAATGCAACACAAGAACTAATTAAAGCTGGAGTAAACATTGTAATTAATTTTGGATTTGCTGGTTCCATCTCAAAAAGTTTAAAAAATGGCGATATTGTTTTTATAGATAAACTTTTTAACGAAAAAAAAGAAAAACTTTCAACTTTAAAATTTGATAAAGATTTATTGAGGAGTATAAAAAATAGTTTAAAATTTTCTAAAGGTAATTTACTTACTGTTAATAAAATTATAGCTAATAAGGAGAAAAAATTAAATCTGGCAAAAAAATTTAAATCAATCTCAGTCATTGATATGGAAGCTTTTTACATTAGAAAAGAACTTCTTAAAGCTAAAATTCCGATGATATCTATAAAAGTTATATTTGACGATCTTTCTTTTGATATTCCTTTATTTATTCAAGATTGTATTAATGATGATGGTGATCTTAAAATAGTAATTTTTTTTAGAAAATTGTTACTGAACCCATTAATTTTATTTGAGCTTTTGAAGTTAAATACTAATTTTCTAAAAAGTAAAAATGTTCTTAAAAACTTAATTGATAATTTATTGGACGAACAGTTATTTTAATTTTTTAGCTAAATCACTTTTTGGGTTTATAGCTGCACCAGCAGATGGAATAGGGGAATTATTCGTTTCGTTCTGTTTTTGAGTATGCAGTTTTTTCATCATTTCGCTTACATGGGTGTCATGAAAAAAATCTGGGTCTCTCGATTTACTTATATCTATCTCCTCGGCCATTACCCCCTCTGTCTTTGGTCCTTTTAATGCAACCGAAACAGCTTTTAAAGGGTTAGCAAAAACATCTTTTACAGCTGATGCTTCATAACCGCAGTGGGCCATACAGTCTGAACACTTATCATAGTTTCCAGTACCATATTTATCCCATTCAGTATCATTCATAAGTTCTTTGAACGTCTTTACATAACCTTCTCCAAGAAGATAACAAGGTTTTTGCCAACCAAAAATATTTCTAGTTGG
>NZGH01000033.1 GCA_002690875.1 Rickettsiales bacterium | reverse complement strand
TATTATATTTTTATTTTTTTTAATTTCATTTTTTTTCATATTTGCTCTTGGTAATAATGAGTTTCTTCCAAGTTTTTCAGCTGCATCAAGTATTATATCCAGTACAGGCTTAAAAGTATCTAATTCAGTTTTTTTAAATCATGATACCAATTACTTAATTATTATATTTATGATGTTATCATCTTTATTGATTTTTCCTTTAACCATTATATCTAACAGCACAAGTTCTTACAAAATAATAAATAAGTTTTTAATAAAAAATAGATTTAGCTTATCTTTTTTTATAATTTTAGTTATGTTTTTTTTCTTATTTTTTTTTAAAACTAATTTAGATCCTCTTGAAAAGCTCTGTTTTATAGTTTCTTTTATAACAACTACAGGAGTTTTGCCTACTAAATTTGAAGATGAAATTATTTTGAGCTCATTTAATAAATATTTATTTTTGATTATATTTTTATCTATTATTGGGAGTTTTTCTGGCACTACAAATGGTGGTCTTAAAATTAATAAAATATCATTATTCTTTATAAATTTTAAAGAAGAAGTAAATAAATTTCTTCTTGAACATAATATTAAGGGTGTAAATATAATAAAGAAAGGCTATTCTCAAAATGAACTCAATACCTTTTATTCTTTAATAATTTCAAGCTTCATGTTACTTTTATTATGTTTATTAATCTTTAGTATTAGTGGTACTAATTTAAAAGTTTCGGTAATTTATATAATAGCCTCTTTAACTAGTACGGGAGAGGCTCTTTTAATAATAAGTAATATTAGCGAAAAAATAAAAACTGAGTATTATTTTTTATTAAATATTTTAATGATTTGTGGTAGATATGAATTTATTGGATATTTTCTTATTTTTAACAAAGTTTCTAAGTTGAGTAAATTAATATGACAGGTTTTTCATATACTAATGGAAAATTTATTCCAAGTTATAAAGCTCAAATTTCAATAAATGATAGGTCTGTTCACTTTGCAGATGCTGTATATGAAGTAGTAACTGTTTTTAATTTTCGTATGCTTTTTTGGAAAGATCATATTATTAGGCTAAAAAAATCACTTAAACTATTAGATATAAGTTTTAATATAGACTTAAATTCTTTATTATATAAATGTGATGAATTAATTAAGAAGAATTATTTAAAAGAAGGTATTATCTATATACATATTTCCAGAGGTATAGCTAAAAGAAATCATAATTGGGGTCCTCATATTAAGCCATCTTTAATAATTTCATGTACTCACAAGAAAACATTTGATATTCAAGCAAAGAAAATATCATTAATTTCTAGTGATGATATCAGATGGAGTAAATGTCACATTAAAACTGTATCTTTATTAGCAAATGTTCTATTAAAACAAGAAGCCCTTAAAAAGAATGCATTTGAATGCTTGATGAGAGATAATAATGGTTTTATTACTGAAGCCACTACATCAAATATATGGATAATTAGAAACAACTCTTTAGTAACTACTCCTCTAACTAGTAATATATTGGCAGGTATTACTAGAAAAAAACTGCTTGAACTTGTTAAATCTATGAAAATAAAAGTTCTTGAAAGAAAATTTAAAGAGAAAGATATTTATACTGCAGACGGAGTATTTATCACAAATAGTTCTGCTATAATTTTAGAAGCTGATAAGTTAAATAATAAAAAACTTAATGTAAATAAAAATGGAATTTTAAAAAGTATAAAAACTGAAATGTTAAAAGTTATAAAAAATGAGTAAAGAAAATAAAATTATATCAGTACAAAACTTATTTTTAGATAAATTAAAAGATTCTAAAAAAGTTGTTGAATTACACTTAATTAATGGAATTATACTAAAATGTAAAATTTTAAAAACAGATAACTTTTCTTTATTGGTTGATATTAATAATAAAAATGCTTTGATTTACAAGCATTCTATAGCATATATAAAATAAATATAATTTAACTCTTGATTTTTAATTAATTTAATACCACATATAGGAAGTTGGCACTCTTTAATTAAGAGTGCTTATTTTAATTTTTAATAGAGGATATACATATGAACTTTCGTCCATTACATGACAGAGTCATGGTTAAAAGAGAAGATGAAGAGGATGTCTCAAAAGGAGGTATAATAATACCTGATACTGCTAAAGAAAAACCAATGCATGCAAAAGTTGTTGCCACTGGTTCAGGCTTAAAAAGTGAAGATGGATCAGTAACGCCTTTAGATGTTAAAAAAGGTGATAAGGTTCTTATCGGAAAGTGGTCTGGTACAGAAGTTACTATTGATAATGTTGACTATGTTATAGTTAAAGAGTCAGACATTATGGGTATAGTTAGTTAATAATTTAATTTAAAAAAGGAAAAAATATGTCTGCAAAAGAAGTAAAATTTTCATCAGATGCCAGAGAGCGTATGCTTAGAGGCGTCGATATCCTAGCTAATGCTGTAAAAGTAACGTTAGGCCCTAAGGGTAGAAATGTTGTGATTGATAAATCATTTGGAGCACCTCGAACTACTAAAGATGGAGTAACAGTAGCTAAAGAAATAGAGCTTAAAGATAAATTTGAGAATATGGGAGCTCAAATGGTACGTGAAGTAGCTAGTAAAACTAATGATGTAGCTGGTGACGGAACTACTACTGCAACTGTTTTAGCACAAGCCATTGTTAGAGAAGGTCATAAAGCAGTAGCTGCTGGAATGAACCCTATGGATGTTAAAAGGGGAGTAGATATGGCTGCACAAGCGGTAGTAGCCGAATTAAATAAAATGAGTAAAAAAGTTAATAATCAATCAGAAGTAGCTCAAGTTGGAACTATTTCAGCTAATGGTGAATCTGAAATTGGTGAATTAATTGCCAATGCAATGGATAAAGTTGGTAAAGAAGGTGTTATTACTGTTGAAGAAGCAAAATCACTGGAAACGACTTTAGATGTAGTTGAAGGTATGCAATTTGATAGAGGTTACTTATCTCCGTATTTTGTAACTAATGCTGAAAAAATGATTGCTGAACTAGAAGATGCATATATTTTAATTCATGAACAGAAGCTAACTTCTTTGCAGCCAATGCTTCCAATACTAGAGAAAATAGTACAATCAGGTAAGCCTTTACTAATTTTGGCTGAAGATATAGAAGGTGAAGCACTAGCGACATTAGTAGTAAACAGATTAAGAGGTGGTTTAAAGGTTGCAGCATGTAAGGCTCCTGGTTTTGGTGATAGAAGAAAAGCAATGTTAGCTGATATTGCTACTTTAACCGGTGGTCAAGTAATTAGTGAAGAATTAGGTATTAAACTAGAGTCAATAGACCTTAAAATGCTTGGTACTGCTAAAAAAATAATTTTAACTAAAGAAGAAACTACTATAGTTGAGGGTGCTGGTAAAAAGAAGGATATTGAAGGTAGATGTGATCAAATAAGAGCTCAAATTGAAGAAGCTACATCTGATTACGATAAGGAAAAACTTCAAGAAAGACTTGCTAAATTAGCAGGTGGCGTTGCTGTATTAAATGTTGGTGGAGCAACAGAAATTGAAGTTAAAGAAAGAAAAGATAGAGTAGAAGATGCGATGAACTCTACCAGAGCGGCTGTAGAAGAAGGAATAGTTCCTGGCGGTGGTACAGCATTATTATATTCTGTGAAAGCATTAAGTTCATTAACACCTGTCAATAACGATCAAAAAGTTGGCATTGAGATAGTTAGAAAGGCTTTAGAAGCACCAATTAGACAAATTGCATCTAATGCTGGTTATGATGCATCTATTATTGTTGGTAAAATTAGAGATGCAAAAAGTAAAACTCAGGGTTTTGATGCGCAGACTGGTAAATTTGTAGATATGGTTTCTAAGGGAATTATAGATCCAACTAAAGTTGTAAGAACTGCTTTGCAAGATGCTACTTCAGTAGCAGGGTTACTAATAACAACAGAAGCTATGATAGCTGATATGCCAGAAAAGAAAGATGGTCCAACAATGCCTGATATGGGTGGCGGCGGCATGGGAGGCATGGGAGGTATGGATCCTATGGGCGGCATGGGCGGCATGGGCGGCATGGGAATGTAGTTTTTCTATTACCTAAGATAAAAATTTATCTAATTCAAAGCCACCTAGTTTTAGGTGGCTTTTTTTTTAAAATAAATTATATATTAATTGTGTTGACTAAAAATAAAATAGATGTGATAGATTTTCTTAGAATACGAAGGTCTACTGTGGCTAAAAAAATGTTAGTAGGTAGAGTATTAAGAAAAGATCTTAAGACCATTCTAGAAATAGGTACTAGAGTTCCAGATCATGGTTCATTAAAGCCATGGCGTATAAAAATAATAGAAGGTAAAACAAGAAAATATTTAGATGAGGTAGTTATTTTAAAAGAATTCAAAAAAAAAAATAAAGGTGCCACAGACAAAGCAATAAATTTAGAAAGTTATAGACTTCAAAGAGCACATACGATACTCACCGTATTTTCAACTCCAGTTTTACATAAAAAAATACCAGAGTGGGAACAAAACCTATCAGCTGGAGCAGTTTGTACAAATTTATTATATGCTGCCCAAGGGCTTGGCTATGCTGCTCAATGGTTAACAGAATGGTATGCTTATAACAATAAGTTTATAAAAGCCTTAGGAGCAAACCCTAAAAATGATAAGATAGCTGGATTAATTTACATAGGAAAAAAAACTTTTAAACCAAAGGAAAGAACTAGACCAAACTTAAATGAAGTTGTAGATTATGTACATATTAAATAATTTTATAATGAGTTTAACTAAATATACCAAAATATATAACATTAACTCAGTAAATTATTTAATAAAGACGAATATTGATTATAGGGGAATTATTGAAATAAAATAGAATAATTATGATAATAAAGGTTTAGGAAGAATTTTTAATAATGATGTATCCTTAATATTGTAATAAAAAACTATATGAATTTAATGGTAAATTAGAGCTAAAAGAAAAATTAGAATTTAAAATGATAGTTAATCTTATAAACAAATTAATAAAAACAACAAATTTGTCAGCGGAAAAAATTAATATAGAAGCTTTATCAGGGGTTATAGGACCACTTGGTAACATAGGCGGTATGGAAATTACTAATAATTTATCTCAATCTTTGTTTTCAAAAAAGATTATGCAGTTTGAAATTAAAAATAGACATGGGCACGACTAGTGATAAAAAATGTTGCATTTATAGGATTAGGAGTAATGGGTTATCCTATGGCAGGACATTTAATAAGCAAAAACAGTAATTTAAGGATAAAAGTTTATAATAGAAGTATAAAAAAATCTGAAAACTGGTTATCGAAATTTAATGGTGTTTTAGCTAGAACTCCTTCTGAGGCAGCTGAAAACTCAGAAGTAGTTTTTATGTGTGTTGGTAATGATAAGGATGTCGAGCAAGTAGTCAGAGGTGACAGAGGTATTTTGTCTTCTATACCAAAAAATTCTATAATTGTAGACCATACTACGGCTTCGGCTAAAATTGCTATAAACTTATATAACTTTTGTAAAAATGATAAAAATGTAAGCTTTATAGATGCACCTGTTTCTGGAGGACAAGCTGGAGCAGAGAATGGTCAATTGACAATCATGGTTGGAGGAGATGAGAGTTCTTATTTGAAGGTTGAACCCTTTTTTAAAAGTTACTCAAAAAATTCTACATTAATTGGAACTTCAGGTTCTGGGCAGCTAGCAAAAATGGTAAACCAAATTTGTATAGCTGGTTTATTACAAGGGTTATCAGAAGCTATAAACTTTGGTCAAAAAGTTAATTTAGATATGGATAAGGTAATAGGTGTAATTAAGGATGGAGCAGCGTCTTCATGGCAAATGCAAAATAGGTATCAAACTATGGCTAAAAATGAATTTAATTTTGGTTTTGCTGTTGAATGGATGAGAAAAGATTTAAAAATTTGTTTAGAACAAGCTGATGAAGTTGGAGCTAGACTGCCTATTACAGCTATTATAGATCAGTTTTATTCGAATGTTTTAGATATAGGAGGGAAAAGGTGGGATACTTCTTCCTTAATAAAATTACTTAGATGATTTAAGTTCTTTTTTAGCTTTTTCCCACAATTTATTTTTTTTTTTATCTGATAATGCTTGTATATTTAGTTTTTCTCTTTTTGCTATTTCTTTAAGTTTAATAAATCGCCTTTCAAATTTATTATTAGCTTCATCTAAAATATTTATAAAATCATAATTTTTTAAATTTGCATAACATTGTAATGTAAACATTAGATCTCCCATTTCTTCTTTTATATTTTGGTTATCTTTTTCCTCAATAGATTTTTGAAACTCTTCAAATTCTTCTTCTACTTTTTTAAAACAAGCCTTACTATTCGGCCAAGTAAATCCAATATTTGAAGCTTTGATAATAAGTTCTTTAGTTTTATTGATGCTATCTTGATTTTTATTCTTATTTGCATTTATTAATATAAAAAATTGGTATATGATTTTCGAAATATTCTTTTTGTCTAATTTTAGTGATGATAATAATTCTTGGTATTCACTTATATCAAAAAATTCTTTATAAATATATTCATACAGTTCATTTCTACTTTTATTATTTACTTTATTTTTAGGATCAATTAAATTTATATCTAAAATTTCTTTAATTATTTTATCTAGAATAATTTTTTGATCATTTTTCATTAAACATTTTAATTTTTAGGAATTGAATTAATCAAATTTAATAATAATACTAATAATCGATATTTTAAAGGTATTATTTTCAAGTATATTTTAATTAACTAATCAGTCTTTTAATTTTTATAAATTATGATAAAATAATTTATTTGGGAGTTTTTATGTATAAAGTTATCTTATTTCTATTTTTTTTAATTTCTAACAAGCAAATTTATTCTAATGATTTACAAAATTTTAATAATAGAGCACCTTTGCCTGGAGTAGCAAATGATGGACTAGGAAAAGGAGATTGGCCTGTTTTTCATGGTTCCTACATGGGATATAGTTACTCTGCACTTGACGCAATCAATACAAAAAATGTTGATAAGATGACCCCGGCTTGGATGCATCAACCTGGTAAAGTTACTATGGGATTGCAAAGTACTCCAATTGCCGTAGACGGAATTATATATTACATAGCTTCTTTTAATGTAGTTTTTGCAATAGATGGTCACAGTGGAGAACAATTGTGGAAATATTCTCATGAGTTTACTGAATTAAAGAAAAGAAAAGCTCAAGGTGGCATGGATGAAAATTCTCTACTTTTTGCTCCTTATTCTAGAGGTCTTGCAGTAGGAGATAAGAATGTTTTTTTTGGAACAATAGATGGACAAGCAGTGGCTTTAGATAGAAAAACTGGTAAGATTGTTTGGAATACTAAGGTATTAGATTCGGACACTTGTAACTGCTTGTTCAATTCTCCCCCTGTAATAGCAGATGATGTAATTGTTTATGGGCCAGCAGGTGGAGAGCTTTTTGCTAAAGGTGGAATATATGGTATTAGTGCTGAAACTGGTGAGCTTTTATGGGAATTTGAAACATTAAGAGATCATCCTGATAGCTGGCTATCAGAACATAGAGATACAGGAGGAGGCTTTCCCTGGATGCCAGGAACATTTGATCCTGAGCTAAACTTAATTTATTACCCAATAGGAAATCCTGCTCCTGACTGGGATGACGGGGATGATAGACCAGGTGACAATCTTTACACTAGTAGTATAGTTGCTCTAAATCCGCAAAATGGAGAGTTGAAATGGTTTCACCAACAAGTTCCTCATGATGTTTGGGACTTAGATGCTTCTGGAGAATTCTTATTAGTTGAACGTGATGGAAAAAATCTTATTAGTAATTTAAATAAAAATGGATATGTTTATGTTTATGACAGAGATAAAGGAAAATTAAACAATATATGGCAGTTATCCCAGACGGCAAATTGGGGAAAAGTAGATTTAAAAACTGGTGAAATTACTGATAGATATTTTGGAGTTCCTGGTGAAGAAAGAACAATTTGTCCATGGATTGGCGGTGTAAGAGGTTGGGGAGTTGGATCTTACAATCCTAAAACTAAACTTTGGTATACTATGGCACAAGATTATTGTAATATAATAGAGGTAGTAGAGGGAGTAGAGAGAATACCAGGAAACTTAGGTTGGAATGCAATGGTAACTGCAGTTGTCCACGAAGATAATCCTCCTCCTAGATTAGTGGCAGTTGATCCGGTAAGTGGACAAGTTGCTTGGCAAAAAGATTTTGATGCACCACATTTTGGAGCAGTATTAACCACTGCAGGAGATTTATTATTTTATGGTACTAGTTTTGGTTCTGTTCATGCATTAGACGTTAATGACGGTACATCATTATGGAGTTTTAATACAGGTTCAGGAAATAGAGCCGGTATAATTTCTTATGAAGCTAAAGGTGAACAGTTTATATTATTTCCAACTGGTTGCTGTGGAATGGTTCCTGGCTTTTTTATGCCTAATATAGATCCTAGATTTGCTACTATAAATGAGGGAGCGATGATAGTTTCATTTAAAGTACCAAAGTAAAATGGTAAAAAAAAAAAATTTTAATATTTTTTTATTATTAATTTTTTTTTTCTTTTGTTCATTAACTTTTTCAAAAGGTAATTTTGATGAAACTAGTTTTTTGATAGTAGTAAACTCTGAAAACTCATATAAAAATGAGATTGACAAAGGATTAAGAAAAATTCAATTAATCTATAAGGGAAATAGCAAAGAGTGGCCTGGTAATTTAAAGGCTACCTTCTTTTCTAGAGGAGATAACAACCCTGTACAAATTGAGTTTTACAGAAAAATTTTAAATATGAATTTAAAGGAAGTTAATACTTTCTGGGAATCTAAAGCCTCCAGAGGTATTTATAAACCTAACTCTATAGAAAATATAAGAGATTTAATTAATGAAATTTCAAGAAATAAAGGTGCTGTTTCTATAATATCAAGATCAGAAATGGAAAAAATTCCTGCAATGGTTAGAGTTTTATATGAGTTTTAAAAATTTATATAGAAGATTTTATACAGTAAGATTAAGTCTTTTGCTCATCACTTTTATAATGACTTTAGCATTATTAATACTTTCTTTAAACTTTTGGTTAGATGTAGAATCAACAAGAAAATATTCTAAGCAGGCTATTGATAATTCAATTTTACAGGAAAGAATAAATAACCTATATAATCTTCTAAGCTCAGAAAAAATTAATATTCAATATGCTTTAAGTATTACTTCTAAATCTATTAATATTCCTTCAAAGGATAGAAAGGAAATGAAGAAATTAAATGAGGATGCTTTGCTAGCTTTTAACCAACTTTTAGGTGAACTAAAAAAACATGACCTTAAAAATTTTAATCAAAAAGAGCTAAAAAAACTAAATTCTTTATGGTCAGAATATCAATTAATAAAGGAAGAGGTTAATAAAATTACTAAAAGAGTGTCTACTATTATGAACCCTAGAAGAGGAACTACTAGTAGCACTACGAGAGTAATAAAAAAAAATAGAGAGGAAAATCCTGCATATATTCTGTTAAATAAGTGGTCTGAAATATCAAATAAAATCTGTATGCAATTAATAATCATGTCAGAAAAACTAACATTTAGGCCAGAAAGACTTGTAAGAAGTATTGAGGATTTACAAAATTTTAGAAGCTCATTGTTAAGATATAATGAATATATTCTCAGAGATAAAGCATTATTATCAGGAGTTATTGCCATTGATTTTCCAATTTCAAGGGAAGAATTTAATATTTTTTCTAAATACCAAAGCATTGAAAGAGAAATAAGACTTTCGCTTGAGAAAAGATTAGAAAGAGCTTTAGAAATAAATAGTGGAAATGAAAAAATTGAACAATCTTTTTATATAAAGTTTAAAGAAAGAAATTACTTTAATAATAGTTTTAATAATGTCAAAAACGATTTAATAAATCAAGGAGTGGCATGGAAAAAATATACTCTAAACATTAAAGATTTTTTAGAATTAATTAAAAGTAATAAAGAAAAAAAGCAGGAAATCATCATTAGTCTAAGCAATACTGTAAGCCTATTATCTTCTAATTTATATGAAAAAAGTATAAAAAACCAAATATTTGCAAGTATAATTTTGTTTATGACTATACTTTTAGCAGTTTCTTCTTTTCTAATAGTAAGTTTCAGCATCGCAAGACCTCTAGAAAATATAACTAGCGTTATGAAAAAATTATCTAAAGGAGAAAAAACAAGTAATGTTCCGGAAATAAACAGAGCAGGAGAGATCGGAATTATGGCAAGTGCAGTAGCTAATTTTAAAAAAACCTCTGATAACTATGCTAATAATTTAGAAATAACAGTGAATGAAAGAACTAAAGAACTGAAAGAAGTAAACACTCTATTAACATCCTCAATTGATTATGCAAGTAAAATTCAAAAAGCATTTTTACCTAATAAAGTTGAGATTAAAGAATTTTGCGATGATTTTTTTATTTATCATGATCAAAGAGATATAGTAGGTGGTGATTTTTATTCTATTATTAAGCAAAATAATAAAATATATGTAGCCGTATTTGATTGTGCAGGGCATGGAGTTCCTGGCGCTTTACTAACAATGATATTAGGAAGTGCTCTAAAGAGCATAGTAAATGAAAATATAAAATCTCCTGGTCAATTGCTAACTTATTTAAATAATTTCTTTAAAGAAGCGTTAAGTAATACTGAGGGTTATGAAGTATCAGAAGATGGGTTAGATGCTATAGTTTTAGAATTGTCAAAAGAATCTAAAGTATATAATTATGCGTCGGCAGGAATGGCTTTAATTTTAATAAGTAATCAAGACAGTAATATTTTTAAAGGAGATAGAAAAGGAATTGGATATTCTTCTACGCCTACAGATTATAAATTTACTAATTTTGATTTAAAAGTTGAAAAAAATGATTTAATATATTTATATTCTGATGGGATAACTGACCAAATAGGTGGCAAGGGGATTTCATTTGGAAATAAAAGATTAATAAATGCTTTAGAGGTTAATAAAAACTTAATTATGTCTGAACAAAAAAATAATTTTATAGAGTTTTTTTTAAAGTACAAAGGTAACCATAAAAGAAGAGACGATATAACTTTGATTGGAATTAAAGTATAAATGGAAAAGTATTTAAAAATTTATTTAATTTTTAATAATAAAATAATTTATTCTTTTTTATTTATAATCACTTTATGTTTTGTATTTATTAATTTAATTAATGCTTCTATTGACAAAAATGGTTTAAATGTACGCGATGATTTTTTTTGGTTTGATAAGATTACTTACTATGTAAGTACTTATAAATTAATTAAGGTAGCAGCTAATGAGGATTTGAATAATATTATTGATGATATAGAAAATCCGTTTGAAGGTAAAAATGATGCTATAAAAGAGGGTAAAAAGCATTATGTCTTAAAAGGTTGCGCAGCTCTTCATTGTCATGGACCTAATGGTAAAGGATCTGGAGGTCCTGCCTTAAATAAGGGTGTCTTTAAACATAGTGATGGTAGTACTTATGCATTAGCATATATTATTACTAATGGAATTGCTGGCACTAAAATGGGAGCTTATGGATCAACGCTTAAAGAGGATGAAATTTTAAAACTTATTGCTTATATTAGAGCTGTAACTAAAAAATAGGATAAACATGGACACAAAAACATTATTTGATATGCATAAAATTATGTTAGGTAATGAAGTGATAATGACATATTCTGGCTATATGTCACAGGCTTTATTAACCTCAATTGCTTCAGTATTACGTCAACAGATAGAACAAGATCATTTATCAAGAAAAGTTATGAGAAATATTTTTTCTGTTTTTGTAGAGCAATATGAAAATGTAGTAAGGTACTCTGATGATCAAATTGAAGAAGAAGGAAAAGATGATATTAGGTATGGAATAATGGCTATTTCTAAAAAAGATGATTCATATATTTTAAATTGTGGAAATGTCATTAGATCTGAAGAAAGAGTAAATATCTTAAGAAATAGACTGGAAAGTTTAAAAAAAATGTCTGAAGATGATTTGAAAGCATTTTATAAAAAAAAATTAAGATCCGAAACTGAAGAAGGGTCTAAAGGTGCTGGAGTCGGTTTGATAGAAATTGCGAGAAAATCATCTGAATTTGAATTTGATTTTATTGATTTAGAAGATGGTACATCATTTTTTCTTCTTAAATCTATACTTAAATAAAGGAGATATGTGTAAGTGGATAATATAGATATTAAATCAGGGGAAAGATCTCCAAGTATTATGTGTGATTGGCAGAAAGCAACCATGGAAATAAAAGGGGAATCATTTCCGGAAAATGTAACAGAGTTTTATGGACCCGTATTAGCCTCTATGGATAATTTTTTTAAATCTAATAAAAACATTAACTTTACTTGTACGTTTCATCTACTATATTTTAATAGCAGTTCTGCTAAGGTGTTAATGAGGATATTTGATATGTTTGAAGAATTTACTAAATCTAACATGCATAAGATTAAGGTTTTTTGGAAAGTTGATGAGGAGGATGATAATATGAGGGAATTAGGAGAAGAATTTGCAGAAGATATTGAAAATATTCAATTTGAAATAATAAACAAATAGATTGATGTCATTTGTCAGATAAAGAGTTTTCATTATACGAAGAAGAAGAAGAGATTATTGTAAATGCCAATAAATTTATTAATAATACAAAAGATTTAAATTTGTTTAAGGCAGAGTTTTTAACTTTATTTGAAAATTATAAAAAATTATTTAGACAATCTAAAAGATTAATCAGGATGAGTGATAAAATGGAGGCGGAGCTTGCTACTACAAAAGCTGAACTTGAAAAATATTCTAATAAATTAAAAATACAAGCAAGTACAGATACACTTACCGGCATTCCTAATAGAAGAAAAATAATGGACCTCTTAGTTCATGCTCTTGAAAAGTCTATTATTGATAAAGAATATAACTTTAATATTATAATGATGGATATAGATTTTTTTAAGAAAGTAAATGATAATTATGGACATCCCATGGGGGATACAGTAATTAAAGTAATTTCTAAGCATTTTTTTGATAAATTAAAAAACCTTGGTGTTATAGGTCGTTATGGAGGTGAAGAGTTTTTGTCTATATTTTATAATAAAAATATAAATGAAACATATGACTTTGCTGATAAACTAAGAAAAGAAATAAAAGATAAAATTATAACTAATGATGGTGTCAGTTTAAGTGTTACAGTTTCTATGGGAATAGCTTCTAGTAAAGAATCTAATGATTTAAATCAGATATTAGATATTGCTGATAGAAGACTTTATAAAGCTAAAGAAAATGGAAGAAATAAAGTATTTTTTTCTTAAAATAAAAACTTTATTAGTTCGCATAACATATATTATGTTAAATTAACTGTCAATCCATCATAGCCAGGTTCTACGTTTGCTGGACATATTTTTTTTAACTTATCATAGTCTAGCCAAGCACCTAAATGAGTAAGAATAGCTCTTTTTGGTTTAAACTTTTTAATCCAAGACATTGTTTGGTCAAAATGGGAATGACTATAATGAGGTTCATATCTCACACAATCAACTATCCATAAATCTAAACCGTGAAGATATTTTTCAGAAGTTTTAGGAAACTCTTTTACATCTGTAGAATAAACAAACTTTCCTATTTTATAGCCAAAAGTATGCTGATATCCATGAATTTGTTTAAATGCAAAAGCTTTAATGTCACATAAATTAAATTGACCTTCATTTATTGTATTTACACTTAAAGGTGGTTTAAAATAACTATTATTTTTACTAAAAACGTAATCAAATCGGCTTGTTAAAGCCTTAAAAGTTTCTTGTGAAGCATAAACAGGTAATTCCTCTTTCTTTGTCCATAAAAACTGCCTTAGATCGTCTATACCATTAGCATGGTCAGCATGTGCATGAGTCCATAGAACTGCATCAATTTTATTAATATTATTATTAATAGCTTGCATTCTAAGGTCGGGAGATGTGTCTATTAAAATATTTTTATTATTTTCTAGACTTATTAAAGCTGAAACTCTAGTTCTCCAATTTTTACTGTTTTTAGGGTCACAATCTCCCCAATAATTTCCTATTAAGGGCACGCCTCCAGAAGATCCTGATCCTAATATTGTTATTTTCATTTAATAAATTCTGCTTTGCTAAATAAATTGAAAAAATTTCTGGTAGTTTGCTCATATAGATCATTTTGAGGTATATTCAACAAACTCGCTAAATAATTTGCTGTATGGATTACATTTGCTGGTTCATTTCTTTTTCCTCTTAATGGTACAGGTGATAAATATGGAGCATCTGTTTCTATTAATAAACGCTCTTTAGGTATTGATTTTACAACTTTTCTCAATGGTTCGGCATTTTTAAAAGTAATAATACCAGAAATTGAAATAAAAAAACCAAGTTTTAGTACTTCATTAGCTAACTCTTGAGTTGCTGTAAAACAGTGAATAAGTCCTTTAAAAGGTTTTTTATTGTATTCATTCTTTAATATTCGAATAGTATCTTTATCAGCTTCTCTAGTATGTACTATAATAGGAAGGTTTGTATCTCTAGAAAGTTGAATATGCTTGATAAAGGATTGTATTTGTAAATTTTTATTAGTATTTTTATAAAAATAATCTAAGCCAGTTTCTCCTATACCAATAAATTTTTTATCTTCACTATATTTTTCTACAACATTTTCAATATCGTTAATACTTTGATCAACATTATGAGGATGAATACCCAAACTATACCATATATTTTCATTATTTTTTGCAATATTGCTAATACTTTTAAATTCATCTATTTTTGTCGAAATAGTGAGCATACCGCCTATACTGTTTCTTTTAGCATTAGAAATTATATTGGTTAAATCACCGTTAAAGTCTTTCATATTTAAATGACAATGGCTATCAATAATCATTTTTCGTCTTTCTCAATTCTTGGAAAAATTGGAATAGGTTTAGAGAGTTTCAAACCTTCTTGAATATTATTCTTAATATCATTAAAAAAGATTTCTTCCTTTTGATTTAATAACTGAAATATTTTTTTAGATGACTCTGGTAGAAATGGTTGTGAAAGTATGGCTATTTTATATATTGTATTAGTAAGCACATATAAGGCATTATTTAATTTATTAATATTTTTATTTTTAAATAAATTCCAAGGTTCGCTATTATCCACATAGCTATTGGCTAATCTTATTATTTGCCAAATATTTTCTAATATAACATTTAATTGATAGTTATTCATTTTATCATTATTAATTTTATAGATTTGCTCAGGTAAACTCATTAAAGATATATCTTCATCTGTAAATTTTTCAGGTTTTGGAATAAAACCGTTATTATACTTTTGAATCATAGAAAGAACTCTTTGTATTAAATTACCATAATTATTAGCTAAATCACTATTTATTCTATTAATTAATAATTTCTCTGAAAAATTACCATCCTCTCCAAAAGGAATTTCCTTAAGTAAAAAATATCTAACTTGATCTATACCGTAGGTATCGACTAAGTAATTAGGATCTATTACATTACCCAAAGACTTTGACATTTTTTTTCCATCAATAGTCCACCAGCCATGAGCATAAATAGTTTTAGGTAACTCATAACCCGCCGCTAAAAGAAATGCTGGCCAATACACTGCATGAAACCTTAATATATCTTTACCAACTATATGAACATCTGCGGGCCAATATTTTTTCTCTAAGCCGTTTTCTAAAATACTAATATAATTGAATAAAGCATCTAACCAAACATATATTACATGTTCATTATTATCTGGTACATTTATTCCCCATTTAAAGCTTGTTCTTGATATAGATAAGTCATCTAAACCCCTTTCAACGAAGCTTTTAACTTCATTATACCTTGATAATGGTTTAACAAAGTCTTTATTTTTTTTGTAAAAGTTCAATAAAGGTTTTTGCCATTTTGACAATTTAAAAAAATAACTTGGTTCTTTAACTTTTTTTAAAATATCTTGTGATGGTCCTATTTTTTTATTATCCTTATTTATTGTTATATCACTTTCATTAATAAAACACTCATCTCTAACTGAATACCATCCCTCATAGTTACCTAAATAAATTTCATTATTATTTAATAGTTTGTGCCATATAAATTGTACTTTATTTTTATGTCTTTTCTGTGTTGTTCTTATAAAATCATTATTACTAAGTTTAAGTTTTTGAAAAAGATTTTTAAATCTAGCAGAAACTTGATCAGTAAACTTTTGCGTATCAATCTTTTTTTCTTTTGCTGAGTTTTCTACTTTTTGACCATGTTCATCAGTTCCTGTTATGAAATATGTATCATAATTAGATAATAGTTTATATTTACATATGCTATCTGCAGCAAAGCTTGTATATGCATGACCAAGATGAGGTAAATCATTTACATAATATATTGGAGTTGTGATATAAAAACTTTTTTTCATAACTTATTTTTTTATAATTTTGTACAATTCTATTAATAGAGAATATAGAGTAGAATGTAAATCTGTATTTAAACTAATAAAGGAATTATATTTATATTCTAATAAGTC
>NZGH01000032.1 GCA_002690875.1 Rickettsiales bacterium | reverse complement strand
GAAAGTAAAAATAATTTATTAGATGTATACGTTATTAAAATAGATGAGGAAAGTTCTAAAAAAGCAATTGAAGTTTTTGAAGTATCGGTACTTTAATTAAGTTCATTTTAAAAGGGAAAAAAATGTTATTTTTTGATTTATTTTTTAAAAAAAAATTAAACAAAAAACATACTAGTCTTAAAACTCATAAAACTGATGAGTTTGCTGACAGAATTTCTGTTGAATTAACTACAGCAGCAGTTGAGGCAATTACAGAGATACTACAGCTTAAGGAAGGTAAGTACTTAAAAAGTATTTTAGAAGAAAGTTTTTTTCCTTTGCAGTCACTTGTTTTTATACCTAGTGATTTTCAAACTGCCAAATCAGTAGAAGAATTTATTAGAATCCATAAAGCTATTGATAAAAATTTTAAAAATAGTTTTTTGCGAGGGGTTCTGCAATCAGAATATTGCTCAAATAGAGGTGGAACAGTTATTGTAAGTGAAGATTTTGTACCTGAAATCCAGTTGGATGAAAAAAGTATCGAAAACCGTTCAGATGAAGAGAATTTCCAAATTTCTTTAGGAGGAAGAAAAATTCTCTTCAGAGCTGAAGCAATACTAGGTACTCCTATTAGGAAGGAAGTCTTCGTACAGTCAAATAATCTACGCCAATCCCATCATAATGTCTTGGACCAAAAAAAGAGGAAAAAAGCAAAATTATTAATTTCTGATGGTGATGGACACAGAGAGGTAGATGTAGTCGTTCCTTTTATAATTGGAAGAGTGCCAGGAAAGGATTGTTTGGACTATGGTGTGGAGCCAATTCATATTAATGCTAAATTTGTTTCACGAAGACAAATGTTTATTTTTGAAATGATAGAACAGGTTTTTTGTTTAATTCCAGAATCAGCTAGTTTGACATGTTCAACACTTAATGGAGAAAGACTAAAACCTGGAAAAGTTTATTCCATAAACTCTCATACTGGCGATCGGTTTTATTTTGGAGTTCCACTTGACCATGACGGTCCAATAACTGGCAATACTGATCCAAGTGAATTTCCAATTGTTGAAATTATATTTGACAAGAATTTTAAACCAACAACTGGAACTCCCTTACCAAAAATTGATAAATAAATATGATTGAATATGGTTCTAAAATTAATTTGACTAATTCAGGTTTAAAAGGCTTTGATTCTTTTTTTTCAACCAAAAACTGTTTTGTACTGTGTGATGGAGCAAATAGTTGTGTTAATGGAGGCATTTTTGCCGAGAATCTCTCAAAATCAGTAGCTTTAAATTGGTCATCTAAAAAAAAATTATTTGGTAATAGAAAGAAATATCTATATTCATTTCTTTTACATGAACATAAAAACTATTTGTCTAAAAAGCTAGATGCAGCCTCGACATTAGTAGCTCTTGGCATATTTGACGATAATTTTGAAGTTTTTTCGGTAGGGGATAGCTACGCAGAAATTTATTTTAGGTCTAACACGAAAAGTTGGATGAAAATATTCTCAATGCCTAGAGACATTAACTTAAATGGAGATCCTTGGCAACTAATAGGATCAGATGTTTTTGAAAAAATAAATTATAAAAATTTTAATGATCTAGGAACATATTGTATCTTTCTACTTACGGACGGAGCTGGAAATTATTTACAGGACAAAAATTTACTAAGAATACTGAATACTATTGGTGACAAAACACCTGATTCCTATGACTTAAACTATTTATCAACGGATTTAGCATTTGAAGCAAAGTTAAACGGCAGCAATGATGATATTTCAGTTGTTACATTGTTTGTGACTATGTGAATAATAATGATAAATTTTAATCACACAAAATCGTTTGATGAACAATACTCGCAATCAAGAGAGGCTCAATTAATTGAGTATTTGAATCAAAGGGGTGCATCTGTACCAAAATTAATTTCGAATAATCCTTTGCATAGAAAAATAGAAATGGAATTTGTTGGAAAATCATTAGACAAAATTTTTATTGATTATAAAGGTGATGAAATTAATCAAGATGTCTACGCTTTTAGATTCCTTAGGAATTCGATAAAATTAGGGGTAAAAATAGCTGATCTAAAGGTATGGCATTATGACCTGGCTCTTAGGAATTTTACTGCTTTTGATGATTGTCTTAGTAAAAGTGAAACTGTTTATCTAATTGATTTTGGTGTTGCAGTTTCAAGATTATTCCCCTTGCAAAAACCATTATGGTTAAGACCAGACTCAAACATTCATCATAAAGACTTAGTCTATGCATTAGAAAGAGATTGGAAAATTTTTTTTAAAAAAAATGAACTTGATACTCCCAAAATAATTGATAGTGAATTTTCTATACCCATTCAAAATTATATAAATTACTGGCATCATAATTTCTTCGTTCAGGAAATACAAAATCCTTTATGCATTATTAGTCATAGTATAGGAATTATGGTTGATGACTTTGTAAATAAATACTCTATTTTGATAAAAAATTTATCAAAAGTTCAACAAATAGAATTAAACATTAATTCTAAATCCTTAAAAAATTTAAACTCTAATGATGAAGCAAAATTTAGAATTAATGAATTGGTTAAATATTTAGATATACTTATTCTTGATCTAGAGATTTTGACAGGATTAACTCCAAGACCTAGTCTTCAATTTAAAAATAATAAAGATCATTCATTAGAAAATTTTAAAGATTCTATTTGGTCTATAGAAAATAAAAGATGGTGGATATATATTAAAAATTTAAAGGTAAATTCTATAATATTTTTGATGACTGTTTTCTGTTTTTTTTATGTCGACCATGTATACAGTCAAAAAAATATTTTATTATCTGAAAGAGGCTTTTATATTTCGTTAATTGCAATAACTTTGTCGCCATTTACTTTAATTTCACTATTTTTACATAATAATTATAAAATATTTTTTAGAACTTTCATTACAATAGAAATTTGTTGCTTAGCTTACTTTTTATATGAATTAATATTTGGTAACTAATTTAAGTTTTTGTGAATTAGGTTAATATTTTATTTTCTATATGATGTTTAAAAGTTATATTTTTTTAGCCTCACAAGTATTATCTTTGATATTTTTTGAACCATTGGTTAAAGAGAAAGATTCACACTCTTTTTCTTTTTCAAAGCAATAGCTGATATGTGTATTGTCCGGCTGTTTTGCACACCACATGACTTCAGTTGATATTTCTACTGGTAAAAAAACTAAAATTCCAATTAGACTTGATATCATAGTCAACTCTTATTAATTATTTATTAACCTTTTCAGTACAATTATAGAATCGGAATACTTGGATGAAACTTAAGTGAATAGTGGTAGAAGAATGTTTGGTATTGTTTTAATAGCCACAACTATTTCAGCCGTTGGTGGATGGGCTGGGTATTATGTTTATCAACAAAGAAGAAAATATGTTAAGCAAAAGAGAAGAGAACGAAGAAGAGCATACAGAGGTTCCAACTCTATGAGAAAAGGGTCAGGGAAAAGAGCAGGTGATGCGGTTGATGCTTGGAAAGATCAATTTAAAAAATAAATTAGTAAATTTTAATTTTTAAGCCATTGAGCATTTAAAGATATTGCCCAATTAGCTTGATTAGATTGATTCAACAAAGTTGATAAAATCCTATGAACTCCTTGCCTGTTAACTGAAAGTTTTACATTTGTTCTATCTTTCATGTGAAAAATAATTTGCCATAAACTTCCCTGATTGATTTCTATAGAATGGCACATTTGAACGGTGTTGTTTTGAACTAAATCCATATCCGCTTTTTTCTTGGGTGTTGGATCAGAAGGCTTTTCTTTAGCTTGATTGTATTCTTCTGATAATATTGCGGCAGGAGTTAATGATATTTCAGTATTTTTTACTTGATGTACTTCCGTGGAATTTTCAAGAAGCTTAACTAATTGTGAGCAAGTTTTTTTACATAAAAGTCTTGTAATCCAAATTTTGATTTCTCTACCATTTGAGTCAATCAATCTTGACCAAAGCCTGTCCTCACTATCAGAATAGCCAAACGTAATGGAAGAAGTAATTTCGTTGATAACATTCCCTTTTGATCCAGTATGTAATAGAGATACTAATTAAAAAATAAAGGTTTAAAAAAAGAATTCATAAATTTAATAAGTGGTAGGCCGGGCGGGGTTCGAACCCACGACCAATGGATTAAAAGTCCACTGCTCTACCAGCTGAGCTACCGACCCACTATATTAAATACTTTATATTGAGATCATGAGCTAGGTCAAATATGATTTACTTCAAACTTTATCTTGCATATAAAGTATACCTAAATATGTACCTAAATAAATGGACAATATTGTAATTATAGAACTAATAGATAAAAATGATATACCACTTAAACCATGTCCAATTGAACATCCTACCGCTATAACTCCTCCTATCCCCATTAAAACTCCACCAATAGTATGGTGGAAAAAGTCTTGTGAAGAAATAAATCCTTCAACTTTAAATGTATTTTGTTGTAGTGCTGAAAAATTTGATCCAAATAATGTTCCGATAACCAAACATATTCCAAAGGTGACTTTTTTACTGCTATCAGTCCAATACATTAATAATTCCGCAGAGTATGCTAAGGGTCCAACATAAGTAAAAGACTCCAATGAGTTGGAATTAGTACTTAAATATGCATATTCAAGAGTATTTGGATGTTCTTCAATGAATCCTACGTTACCAGTTATAAACCAGCCAAATGGAATTAAAAAGCCCAACACCACAGATAGAATATATTTTTTCTTAGGCAATCTTAAAATTTTTTTTTCATTTAAACCATCAAAAAATAATAATATAAACAACAAAAATAAACTTAGGATAATAAAAAAAATACGAATTTTGTTTTCATCACCGAAGAAAATTGAAAAAATCGATATCAAATCGATATATTGGGGAAAAGTAAGGTTAATTTTTTCAAAAAAATTTACCCTAATAGGAGCCAATAAACCCCTTAAAGTAACAATTGCACTTATGGAAATAGTTAAAATAACAACAACTGCCTTAAGGTTCCCCTCACCAATTCTTATTAGTGCTCTGCTTCCACAACCAGAAGCTAAAACCATTCCAAAACCAAATAATGCTCCTCCAACCAAATTTGAAAACCAATAAACCTCACTGGTGGAAATTACAGTGGAATCAAGCCTGATAGCATTAAATAAAATTAAAATCTGGGTGGATGCTATTGCCGTTAAACATGCAACAATCCATATTTTTATTCTAATGAGATTCTTGTAAATTAGGAAATCAGATATGGCACCTAAAATACAGAATCTAATTCTTTGTCCTATAAAACCAAACATGGTACCGAGAAAAAAGCCACCTATTACAACAACATTTTTTAACTGAACGATCTCCATTAATTATAATTTCTCGGGTGTAAGCTGCTTAATTCTCTCCCTTGCAGTCAGAGCAGCATCGGAGGAAGGTGCTCTTTTTATTAATGATTGAAGAGTTTTGATAGCATCTTTTATTTTTCCAGCTTCAGTTTGACTTGCAGATAAAGTTAGCATTGCATCAGGTAGTTTTGGATAGTTTAGATGATCTTTTTCAATACTTCTGAGGGTAACAATTGCTGAATTATGGGCCTGTACTGCGTAGTAAGCAAGTCCTTTTGCATGAAGAGCGTATGCTGTTAAAGATGATTCTTTGTATTTTTTATTGAATTTTTCAAAAAGTTGTATTGCAGCAGAATAATTACCAGATGCCATCATCTCAGAGGCTTCTTCATACATTTGTTTTTCAAAGTTACCTACTAAAATTTCTCGACCTGAGACTATTACAGCTTGAGGTTCTAAAGAGGATATTCGAGATTTAATAGTGTCCATTGTTTCCTCTAACATCTTTAATTTATCAGTAAAAATCTCATTGTATTGTTGAGTCTCCTCTCCAAATCCTCTAAATCTTGCAAGTTCAGAATTAAGTTGTTCAATATCATTTACCAATTTAAGTCTTCCTTGTTTGGAAGATTGAATTTGTTCATTTAATTGATTCGTATTTTTTTCTAATTTTTTTTCTATAGTATTCAACTTTTCTCTAATCTGTAAAATTGCTCTTCTTGCTTCTTCATCTTCCAGAAAAGCAATTGATTCTGAACTAAAAAAATATATTGGAAAAAAGATTAAGATAATAAAAACTTTTGATTTACTAGCAAATATTCTTTTCATAAAACTCTCACTTAATTGTTAAATCAGCTCTTCTATTCTTTTCCCAAGCCTGAGGTGATGAACCAATTGCAATTGGTTTTTCTTCTCCGAAACTAATACCGTCAAGTCTTGTTCTTGAGACACCTAAAAGCTCAAGAGCTCTAAGAACTGCCTCTGCTCTTTTTTGACCAAGTGCTAAATTATATTCTGTAGTTCCTCTCTCATCGGAGTGTCCCTCGACAAAAAGGTTGTAGCTGGGGTTCAGTTTCATAAGTTCATAAGCTAGTTGAATTAACTCCTGATATTTATCTTTGATTTTGAAATCATCATAGTCAAAATAAATAGAGGGTTCATAAGATTCATATAGAGCTAACTTAGTTTCAATTGCTCTTTTTTTTTCTTTATTAAATGGTTTAATCGTTTTCTCAATAATTTTATTTTTTTCAGAAGGTTGAGTCGAAGACCGATCATCTATAATTGCATCTTCTATTGGTGCAACACCTACTTCATTTTCAGTTACATTTTCGTCCAAGCTAATCGATGAACAACTAAAAACTAAAAATAAGCTAAACAAAACAAAAATTTTTGACAAAACATTCTTAACTAAAATACAACTAATTTTACTCAGATTCTGACTTTCACCGGTTAGCATTACTTTTCCTTTCAATTCAACTTCAAAGAAAATCTGTTAAATGTATAAAAAAATTAAGGTAATTTGCCCCAGGCTGGACTTCTAATATTTCCAGATTCCATAGTTATCCTAGTTTTGACCTTACCATCCACTGACACTGCTGAGAGAATTTCTTTTCCACTAATTCTGCTCGAAAAAATTAACCATCGGCCATTGGGAGCAAAACTAGGAGAATCGTCTTTTGGGCCACCGCTCAAAATCATCTCCTCTTTCGAATTTAAGTTCATAATTGCTATTACAAAATCTCCTTCTATTGAAGTTACGTATGCTAAATAGTTACCATTTGGACCTGCAACTGGTCTGGCATTAAATTTACGATTAAAAGTGATTCTTTTCGGATATCCATTTCCACTGGAATTAATTCTGTAAATTTGTGGGCTTCCACCTTGATCGGAAGTGTAATAGAGGTACTGTCCATCATGCGAATAATTTGGCTCAGTATTTATAGCTCTTACCTTGGTAATTCTTTTGAGATTCTTGCCATTTTTGTCTGCTGAGTATATTTGTGAGGAACCATCTTTGGTTAAAACAAAAGCGAGTTTTCTTCCATTTGGAGACCATGTCGGTGAACTATTAGAACCTTTATAGTTAGCGATAATGTTTCTTTTTCCTGTCGATAGTGTATGAGTAAAAACTGTTGGTTTACCTGTTTCAAAAGAAACATATGCAAGCTGGTCACCTTTTGGTGACCAAGCTAGTGAAATTAGAGACTGAGAAGACTCTAGTGCGGGTCTCTCATTATGTCCATCAGAGTCTGAAACTATCAGTAAATGCCTATTTTTTTTTCTTATGACATATGCTAGCCTAGTTGAAAAAAAACCAGGTTCATCAGTTAATGATTCTAGAATAAAGTCAGAAATACGATGGGCGATTGTTCTAGCCTCATTTTTCTTGTCTTTTGTTTCTAGTGATAAGCCACCAAGATCAATTGACCTTAGAGTGTCCAACAATCTAAATCTGATCGTAATATTTTCTTTACTTTTATCTAAACTGATATCACCGATCAGCAATGCGTGAGTCCCGAGATTACGCCACTTATCAAAAAAAACATCTGAAATATCGACATTTGTATTTAATGCTGGATTAAGTGGTGGTAGAGGAAGAATATTAAAGGATGCAGTTCTTCTTAAATCTGATTGAATAACATCATTAATAATTTGACCAAAATTTTGTTCATCTTTCGAATTTGTTTCAAATGGAGCCAATGCAATGGGAATTTGTGTTTGGCCAACTCCAGTTATGTCAATTCTTAGTGATTGACCAAGAAGAGAGGAAAAATTACATGCTAAAAAAACAAAAAAAATATTGTGAGTCAAAAATTTTGTAAATTTCATTGCATTTCTTTTAGTGTTTTTAATTGTTTTAATATTATACGTTTAGGTAATTATGATAAAAAGTATTAAATGTATTTAATCTCTTGGTCTAAAGCTTAGTTCAAGAGAATCAGGCGCACGCTTTTTTTTGAGGTTTAATATTTCTTTTTCGGATGGGTCTGGAAGAGGAACAGATCTTTCAATTGCATTAGCTACAGCTGTATCCCAATTTTGGTTACCACTTGATTTAATTTTTTCAACTTTTTTTAACCCTTCAACTGTTCTTGTAACCTTAAAAATGACCTCTGGATTTCTATTGGTCTTAGTGATGTCGAATACTATTTTTCGTCTAATTGAAGATCTTATTCTTTCAGAATAATTACTTAACTGACCCGTTCTTGTTCCTATATCTGACCCCCCTGTAAGTCCAGCTTGTTTTTTTGAGTCTAATCCATTGTCATTAATTTTTGCATTAATATCCAAACCCGACAAACTCTTTTTTAATCTCTCGAGTTCTGCACTTCTTTGTTTTAAGATAAGCTTAGCTTTTTCCTTAGCTAATTTTTCTTTTTTAGCTTTTTCCTTAGCTAATTTTTCTTTTTTAGCTTTTTCCTTAGCTAATTTTT
>NZGH01000031.1 GCA_002690875.1 Rickettsiales bacterium | reverse complement strand
GATTAAGAATAAGAATAAAAAAAAAGAATTTTATTTAACTGATTTAGTTGAAATATTTATTAAAGAAAATTACAAAGTATCTAATTTTAACTGTAAACTAGGAGAATCTATGGGAGTCAATGATAAAGAGGACTTAGCAAAATTAGAAAAACAATTTCAAGAAGAAATGAGAAAAAAGTTTTTAAAAAAAGGAGTCACTTTAATTGATCCTTTTTCTGTTTATTTTAGTAAAGATACAAAAATAGGAAAAGATGTAGTTATTTATCCTAATGTGTATTTTGGTCCTGGTGTTAAAATCGGAGATAAGGTTATAATTAAAAGCTTTTGTCATATAGAATTAACTAAAATAGGAAATAGTTCAGTTATTGGACCTTTTGCAAGATTAAGAGGTGATACTTTAATAGATAATAATGCAAAAGTAGGAAATTTTGTAGAGGTTAAAAAATCCAAAGTTAGTAATAATGTAAAAATATCGCATTTATCTTATGTTGGCGATTCAGTTATTGAAAAAAATTCAAACATTGGCGCTGGAACAATTACATGCAATTTTGATGGATATAAAAAGAATAAAACTTATATCGGTGAGAATTGTTTTATAGGATCCAATACATCATTAATTGCTCCAATAAAAATAAAGAAAAACTCTGTGATTGGCGCTGGTACAGTTGTGGATAAAAATGTTCAAGAGGGATCAGTTGTTTACAGAAAGTCAAAATTGATAAAAAAAGATAAAATATAATGTGCGGAATTTTTGGTGTAAACGCTAAATACTCAGTTATTAGACCAATTTTAGATGGCTTGACTAAGCTTGAATATAGAGGTTATGATTCGTCTGGCATAGCATTTATTGATGAAAATAAAAAAATAAAAACTATTCGTTCAAAAGGAAAACTTCTTAATTTAAAAAAAAAAATAGACAACATTAAAGTTAGTGGAAAAATTGGAATTGGTCACACAAGGTGGGCAACTCACGGAGTGCCTTCAACAATTAATGCACATCCACATACTTCAGATAGCGTATCAATCGTACATAATGGTATAATTGAAAATTATTCCTCACTAAAGAAAGAACTTCAAAAAAAAGGTTATAACTTTAAATCTCAAACAGACAGTGAAGTTATTGCACATCTTTTAAGCGATGAACTTAAAGACCATAATGCAGAGGTTGCTATTAAAATGACTTTATCAAAATTAGAAGGAGCTTTTGCAATTGCAATAATTTTTAAAGATCTTCGTCTGTTAGCTGGTGCTAGAAAAGGCAGCCCATTAGCAGTAGGCGTATCTGATGATGCTACCTTTATCGGATCTGATTCTGTTGCGCTCGCTCCATTTACAAAAAAAATAATTTTTCTTGAAGAAGGAGACAGTGTTTTTATTCAAGATAAAGAACTAAAGATTTATAATGAAAAATTCAATGAGGTTAAACGTCCAATTACATATTCATCTTATACTAAAGATAATTTAGGTAAGGGTAATTTTAATCATTTTATGCAAAAAGAAATTTTTGAGCAACCACACGTTGTAGGTGATTCCCTCTCAAGATTTGTTGATCCGATCAATAAGATAATTAACCTTCCAGAATTAAAAATAAATTGGAAAAAGATATCAAAAATTAACTTTATAGCATGTGGAACTTCATTTTTTGCTTGTCAGGTTGCTTCTTATTGGTTTGAAAAGATAGTCGGTGTAAGTTGTTCATCTCACTTTGCTTCAGAGTTTCGTTATAAACCAATAGTTGAAAAATCTTCAAATATCCTTTCAATTTTTATTTCGCAATCTGGAGAAACAGCAGATACTTTGGCTGCATTGAGATTTGCAAAAAAAAACAAAAGTAAAATTCTTAGCTTAGTCAATGTGATTGAAAGTAGTATTGCAAGAGAGTCAGATTATGTTTTATCAATTGCAGCCGGACCAGAGATAGGTGTAGCTTCTACTAAAGCCTTTTCAGCTCAATTGAGTGTTTTGGCATGTATTTGTCTAGTAATGGCTCGAGAAAAAAAAAAATTAACAAAAAAAAAAGAATTAGAATTAACAGAGAGTTTACTTGAAGTACCTTCAAATATGTCATTGATCTTAGATTTGTGCAAAAAAATTAACGAAATAAGTAAAAAAATTGTTAATGCTAAAAGCGCTTTATTTTTAGGAAGAGGCATTTCTTTCCCAATCGCGATGGAAGGTGCTCTAAAGTTAAAAGAAATATCGTATATCCACGCAGAAGGTTATGCCTCTGGAGAAATGAAACATGGTCCAATAGCTTTAGTAGATGACAAAGTACCTGTTATCATAATTGCTCCAAAGGACTTTTTATTTGAAAAAAATGTATCAAATATGCAGGAAATAATGGCACGAGGAGGAGATGTAATATTAATAACCGACCAGAATGGTGAAAAACAGTTAGAGGATCAAACTCTAAAAAAAATTGTACTACCAAATGTCAATGAATTTGTTCAGCCTATTTTGTATGCATTACCAGTTCAGCTTATTGCCTATTATGTAGCTGTTCGAAAAGGTACTGATGTGGATCAACCAAGAAATTTAGCAAAGTCTGTGACTGTGGAGTAATCTTGGCAGTAGGGTGTTTAAATTTTCAACAAAGAATGTTGAAGTAAAATACATATCAAAACTCAAAAAATTCTCATCAAAATATTCTCATAAAAAAAAAGGGGAGTTTCCTCCCCTTCCGTATTAAAGTTTATCAACTTAAATACTAAGATTACCTTTTTAACAAAGGTTGCTCTGATAAAAAGATAAAACTATTAAGTTGACTCAAGTCATTAATACTAGACATCAGATCACCTCCTTTAGTTGAATGTTAATAAAACAGAATACTATAAATATAATAGTAAGTAGATTTTTAACAATTTTTTATTTTAAAATTAAATTAATATTTTTTTTTATTAACAAGGAACCTATAATAAAGTATTTCTTAAAAATAAAACAATTTAGTTACAATTGAAAGGAGACAAGTTGTTTTTAAAAATTTTTTCTTTGTTTTTCTTTTTTACTTTTCATTTTGATTTAAAAGCTGAGGGTATTATCACAACTATTAGAGAAAATCCTAACTTATCAACTTTTTACTCATATATTAATAACACAGATCTAGAAGCAACTTTGCAACAAAAATTTCCATGGAATTGGACAATTTTTGTTCCTAATAATAAAGCTTTTGATGCTTTACCTAAAAAAGTTCATGATCGAATATTATCAGATACTTCTTTAAGAAAGATGTTGATATTAGATCATATTTTAATAGGTCAGAAATCCAGTATTGACTTAAACTCTAAAATTACTGAAGAAATTACTGTTTCAAACAAACCAATTCAACTTTACAAAAGAGGAAGTTTATTTGTAAAAGATATGGTGGTTGTAAATGAAAATACATCTTCCGATAATGGAGTTATTCATGAGATAAATTGTGTTATGTTTGTTCAACCAAGCCAAGAAGATGATAGATTAACTAAATTTCAAAAAGATAAATTTCCAATAACCTCATGCTGTATGGAAACAGACAACGAAATTGACTTGTGGCTGAAGTCAGCTAACTCAAAATTTTAACCTTACCTAAATGTATTGAAAGATGGAAAACAAAATTGGATTAGACAAATTTTGTGATTATTTGTCAAAAATTAACATGGATTTTACTGATTTCATATTGGAGGATTGGGAATCAGTAGAGGAAGGAAATGTTAAATTGAATGGTTTAACTGAAAAGCAATGGATGAATTTATATATACAATTTTTAGAAAAAAAAATTAAGTGAATATAATTAAATTTGTAATCCCAGTGATTATAATGCTCAATATTAATAAAATGATTTTTATATATTTGTGAAAATATTTTTTCTTTTATTTTTGTTCATTTCCTCAGGATTGAGATCTGAGGAAATAATCATATCTTGCTTATGGAATGAGAAAATTTTTTATGATCAGTATAAAATAAAAACAAAAAGTCTAAGTTTATCAGAAAAAGAATTTTTCTACATAAATACTGATTTTAAATTTTTTGGTAACCCTAGAAGTTACAATTCTCTGAGTGACCCTGATAACGACTTTAATAAATACGACATTTTTGAATCTAAAAACGGAGTATTCTTTAAACTTTCTGACTTATCATTGGGAAAAAGAAAACATTATTTTACTACAAAATATAATAGAAAAAATGGAGAGATTATTGATATCTTTGTAAATACTAACCCTAATTACGGTAAAGTTCAGTCAACTCAAAAACACGGTTTATGCAAGGAGGTAACCTTTCGCGACTGTCCAAATGAAAAGCCATTAGTTTGTGTTGGAGATTACAGTAATATTAATAAAGTTACAAAAGAAGTTATCGAGTATGAAAAAGAAAAAAAATATTTTCTTTGTGAGGAAAAAAAATTTTTATCCGAACATCCATACATAGTTTATCAAAAAACTTTTCCTGACCTTTCAGATACTTATAAATATGAGGAAATTAAATCACATTTTATTGTTAAACTTTATAACTCAGAAAGTTATAATTATGGCCATATAAAATTAAATAAGTTTAATTTAAATATTTTTGAGAGAGTCGATCTTTCAAGAATTACTAATACTTTTAGTGGAAAATGTAGAATAAAAAAATTAATAATAAATGAATTGAAGTAATAAATAATTACTAAAGGAGTCAAAAATGTTGAAAGTATATTTATCTGGAGAAATTCATACAAATTGGAGAGAGGAAATAATACAACTTTGTGAAAAAGAAAAACTAAAAATTAATTTTTCTTCTCCAACAACTAATCACGACGCATCTGATAATTGTGGTGTCGAAATACTTGGTCATGAGGAGAAAAATTTTTGGAAGGATAATAAAGGGGCAAAGATTAATTCTATTAAAACTAAAAAATCTATAAAAGATTGTGATGTGGTAATAGTCAAATTTGGAGACAAATATAAACAATGGAATGCAGCCTTTGATGCTGGGTATGCTTCAGCTTTAAATAAATCAATTGTGGTAATTCATAATGATGAAGATCAGCATGCATTAAAGGAGGTAGATGCGTCAGCGTCAGCAGTAGCTAAGGACCAGCACCAAGTTGTGCGAATACTTAAGTACATTTTGAGTGGCTCTCTTTAAAATAAAATAAATTCAATCAAAGCAATTCTTAATTAGTTTTTTTGCATTCAAACGGGTAGGTTAAAGTTCCATTTTCAAATTTTTTATTTTTTTCAAAACATGTCACTTTATTTTTACCGTCAGCCCAAAAGAGATGAGGGTTTAGAGAATTGTAAAAATCTTTAATAAAATATTTACAACCCCAGTTGTTTTTATCTTCTTTTTTACAATATTGCTGACCAATTTGAAGATGAAGGTGACGAACTCTGGCCATACATAAGTGTTTCACTTTTTTTGGCAGTTTAGCAATTACATCACCTCTTTTAACTGAATCATTCTCATTGACCATAAAGTCACCAACATGACCATAAATTGTAATTAGTTTTTTATCATCGAGTGATTTTCCATGGTCAATAACAAGTGTAGCTCCCCAGCAATCATCTACTGTTGTTTCTAAAACCTTACCATCTGCAACAGCAATTACATTTTCTTCAGCAAGGCCAATTATATCTATACCCTGGTGAACTGTATCTCTAGGCCTAGTGTTTACACCACTAAAACTTCCAAAATCAGATATTATAGGGTTTACAATAAAACCATCTGGACTGACGTCTTTTGCGTAATTTTTACAATATTTGAGAACGCGTCTAAGTTCTCCTTTGTATCCAGGATGATCTTCGTACCACTGCAATGAATTTTCACAGTTTTTGTTGATATTTTGATTTTGTTTAACTGAACCATCAGTTTCATTAGAATAGGATACACTAGAGTTAAAGATAAAAAATAGAAGAAAAAAACTAAGAAAGCGAATATATGACATTTTAATTACGGTTATTATTACTAAATAGTAATAATTTTAATATTCCCAAGTATTAAGTTTAATAAAAAAAACTATTGTATTATCTATTATTTTAATAAAAATAATCGAAAATATAGTATAAATTAATGTATGTTTTTTTTTAATTTAATAAATAAAACAATTATTTTTTTAATTGTAGCTTTAATTTCTTATAAAAATACTTTAGCTACTGACCCTTATGATAATGACCTACGGGGTAAACAATTAATATGTTTTGCTGATTCTGATAGTATCGATGATTGGGGCGTCAAGTTTCTTGAGAATAAAGGAATCATTTTATATTCATTAGATAAATTTATTTACGAGATTTTTCAGTATAGTAGAACTTATCGAACTGATTTGAGAAATATTATGATTTTCAAAGGAAGTGATATTGAATTTTCAATAAACAGAAAATCTTTAAAATTTGGAAATAAAGAATGTAAGGTTACTGATTTAGAACCTAAAATATTGCTTGAAAAAAGAATTGAGCAATTAAAAAAAAAAAAAACCAGGGCAAATAAAATTTAACTAAAACTTTAATTTTTATCAAAATGAAAATATTTTTTATATTTTTCTTCATTTTTTTTTCAAATTTATGTGCTGAAGAAATTTCTTTTTTATGTAAAATTTCAGAAGAGTTAGAGAATGGTAAGCCAGCAAAAAAAAAAAACTATGAGCAAACTCCAATCTCTCTTTACTTAGATAAAAATGAAAAATGGTTCAATGATTTTAGAAAAAAAGATTTCTTTGATAATGAAAAAGACCTAATTGACAAAATAAGCTATAACTTTATGGAACAAAAAAAAAATTTTATTTTTAGATTTTTAAAATACCAGACAGAAAAAAAAAAAAAGGTTGAATCCTCCTCTTTTATTAAACTAAGTAAGTTTGATGGTCTTATGAGTTTTTTGAAGACTTATTATGATATTAACGAACAAGCTTTTTTTACAACAGAAGTTAGAGGAATTTGTAATGAAGAATAAGAAAAATCAAAAATTTTTTTTCTTGTTGATACTAATTTGTTTAATGTTTTATGGAATGTATTCAAACTATAAAAAGAAGATAGAAAGAAATTCACCCATTTTAATAATCAGTGAGTATTTAAAAACTAACCCTATCGCACAAAATTTGATTTACAAAAAAAGGACTACTACCTTTTTTAGGAGTTTTCCATGATTTTTTACCTTCTTTTTCAAAAAACATTTCTCCTAGTCCCATGTTTTTCCTGAATGCCATATATTTTAATTCTCTTATACTCAGGTTTTTGCAATTAATTTCAGATAAAACTTTGAGTGATAACATTCCATTTGGTTGTTTTGTTTTATAATTAACAAGTTGAGAGAAAAGAATTTGACTTTTATTTCTCTCAATAGAATTTGTTTCTAAATAAAGGTCTCCTGAACTTATGGAAAAAAGTTTAAACCATGAAGCATGTGAATTAATAGAGAAAAGGCAAAAGATTATAATAAAAAAATATCTCATAGTTATTAAGATAGTATAATTAAAAAAACCAATGATCAATATCACAAAAATATTACTTTGTTATTTTACACTTTTTAAAATTTTGCAAGCAAACGAAAATATGGAATGTACTACTCAAAGACAAAGTGGGTTTCATTTTTTGGGTAAAGACTATTATGAAATCGTTAAATATCTTGGTTTGGATAGATTCACAATTTCAATCTCAAGAAATAGAAAAGATATAATCCACAATCAAAAACAGGTTGATCTGTCAACACCGAATAAAAATTTAGCAAACACAAAAAATGTTCATTTCCTAGAACTAATTATTACTAATTCTAAAAATTATCCAAATGTTTTTCATTGTTCATGGAGACATAGAATAAAGGAAGATAAAATTTCAGACAATAATTATGAATGTATTGAACAAAAAGATAAAAAAGATTTGTTTAGTTTAGATTATAATGGAAATTTTTCTTATTCATCAACTTTCAAAATGGTAAAAAAAAATAGCAGGAACACCCTTCATTCAATTTTTGGTGAATGTAAAAAAATAAAAATGTAGACTTATATTTAAACAAAATTTAAATAGCAGTTAATAATTGTTGGAGAACAGTAATGACAAAATTTATTTATAAGATTCTTGATTATGCGAATATAGAACATCATGATTGCGAAAATGTAGAAAAAAACCTTAACATAGAATATGGTCATAAAGGTTTTGAACTTTTGACAGTAATAGATATGGGCGAAAATAATAGTAATAAATATGGAAAGAGTTCTCGATACAGATACATATTTAAAAAAAAATGAAAATTAAAGATTTAAATAATAGAGATTATGAAATAAAAGATCTTCCTAGATTTATTAATCACATTAAAACTTTTCATAGCCATGGTACTTCTTTACATGAAGAGAATGGTTATTTTTTTAAAGTTGATGATAAATTCAGGACATTATTATTTGAATTGCAAAGCAAGGAAAATAATCAATGAAAATTTTTATATATGATAGTCTTTCCAAACAAAAGAAAGAATTTGTCCCCATTGACGCCAAAAAGATTAGAATTTATGCATGTGGTCCCACGGTATATAACTATGCTCACATTGGTAATGCAAGAATGTCTGTTGTTACAGATTTATTGGTGAACGTTCTTAAAACAAAATTTCAGAAGGTAGTATTTGTTTCTAACATAACAGATGTAGATGACAAAATAATTGAAGCATCAATACGAGAAAAAAAACCTATTAAGGAAATAACAACAAAATATCATGAAATTTATAATGAAGATATGAAAATGATAGGAGTAAGTGAACCAGACTTACAACCCAAAGCAACCGAACATATTCAAGAAATGATAGAAATGATAAATAAATTATTAAAGAATGATTGTGCTTATATTGAAGATAATCATGTGCTTTTTGATGTAAGTAAATATGAGCATTATGGTTGTCTTTCAAAAAGAACAAAAGAAGAGCAAATTGCAGGAAATAGGATAGATGTAGGAGAATATAAAAAAAATTCCGAAGATTTTATATTATGGAAACCAAGCAAACAAAATGAGCCAGGATGGGATTCTCCTTGGGGATATGGCAGGCCTGGTTGGCATCTAGAATGTAGCGCAATGTCAGAAAAATGTCTTGGTATTCCATTTGATATTCATTGTGGTGGTATTGATCTGACGTTTCCTCATCATGAAAATGAAATTGCGCAGTCATGTTCAGCTTTCAAAAAAAATTCAGCTCCAGAAAGTTTTTGTAATTATTGGTTTCACAATGGTTTTGTAACTGTCAATGGTGAAAAAATGTCAAAGTCTCTCGGAAATATTACCCTAATCAATGATTTACTTTCCAAATATTCAGGTCCTGTAATAAGACTTAGCTTATTGTCTTCTCATTATAGGCAACCTCTTGATTGGTCGACTAACATTTTAGAGCAATCAAAAAAAACTTTAAAAAAGTTTGAAAACTTTTTTAAAAGTATTCCTTCAGATTTTTCTTTAAAGGATTTTAATAATAATTTTGACAATGAGTTTTTAGATGCACTTTATGATGACCTTAATACGCCCAGAGCATTAGCATCATTAAATAAACTTTTCGATAAAGTTAAAACTTTTAATAAAGATGATAAAGAAATAATTTTGTCATTAGCAAAGTGTTTTCAGCTTCTTGGTATAAATTTAAATAAAAATGCTGAAAGTGATGTTGTAACTAAAAGTGAAGAAAAAATAATCTCTGATTTAATTAAAGAAAGAGAGGAGGCAAGAAAGTTAAAAGATTTTCAAAGGGCTGATAGTATAAGAGATAAATTAAATAAAATGAATATAAATATTGAGGATTCGGTAGAAGGAACTAAATGGACTAAAAATGAATAAAAACCCTTTGGTTTTTTTCTGTATTTTTTGTGTAAAAGTCTACAGTTATTTACTTTCACCAATGATAGGTAAAAATTGCAGATTTTTTCCTACCTGTTCTGAATATGCGATTGAATGTTTTCGTAATTTCGGTTTTATAAAAGGAGGATGGTTATCAATAAAAAGAATTTTAAGATGCCATCCTTGGGGAAACTTTGGTTATGATCCTGTTTTAAAAGTTAAAGAGTTGAAAATAAAAAAAGTGTCAAAATTTTTATTACAAAAATTTAGAAAAAAATATTTATATGAAGGATTATCAGGAGATTTTTTGTTTTATAAAGAAGATAATTTGAAAACAACTGTTCATTTAGCGTTATTAATTGAGGATGAAGTTATATCCGGTTTAACGTTGATAAAAACAAAATTTAATAACCATGATTCGTTGCAAATAAGAGGAATGTTTACAATCACAGATTTTTGCCGCAAGGGATTTGGTTCACAGTTAATCACTTACGTTAAATCAAAATTTTTAACGAATGATATAAAATATTTATGGTGTAACTCTAGATTTGAAGCTATAAGTTTTTATAAAAAAAATAATTTTAAAGAAATAGGAAACTTTTTTATAAAAAAACACATTGGTAAACATAAAAAACTTTATTTTAAATTATGAACAAACCTCAACTTAATGTTTTTGGTAAAGCACTCAAGACTTGTTCAAGTGACCCATTAACTGGTTTTTTTAGAGACGGCTGTTGTAATTCTTCAGTTAATGATCCAGGAGAACATACTGTTTGTGCAGTTGTGTCTGATAAGTTTTTAAAATTCTCTTTGTCAAAAGGAAATGATTTGGTTACGCCAAGAGAAGAATTTAATTTTCCTGGTTTGATAGATGGTGATAAATGGTGTTTATGTGTCGATAGGTGGATTGAAGCTTTTCAGAATGAATGTGCACCAAGGTTAATTCTCGAGGCGACAAACGTAGATGTTTTGAAAAAGATTGACATAGAAATACTAAAAAAGTTTGCAATAGATATAAACTAAAATTAATATCATCTGATTATGAAAAACTTATTAATCATTTCTTCAACTAAAAATTCAAATTTTCAATTGTCGCAAGAAATTAAAAGTTTTTTTGATAAAAAAGGGAGTATTTCAAGTTCTGTCATTTCACTTGAAGAACTCGACTTACCTTTGTTTAACCCAAGCTTAGAAGAGAACTTTAAAAAAAATAATTCTTTTCCCATAGCTATCGAAAAAGTTAAAAATAAAATTTTATCCTCTGATGCACTTGTTTGGTGTAGCCCTGAATATAATGGAGGTGTATCACCAATTTTAACTAATGTTATAGCTTGGATAAGTAGAGCAACTGAGGATTGGAAAGATGGTTTTAAAGATAAACATTCTCTTATTTGCACCTCATCAGGAGGTAACGGTTTAAACTTTGTTAAAGGTTTTTCAATGCAATTGAATTATTTAGGTTCTCATGTAATGGAAGAATCAATAGTTAAAACAAAAAAAAAAGATATAAACGAAAGCGAGTTTGAGAGCATCTTATTAAAGTTTCAAGAAAAATTTGCTTAGTAGTTAAATAATTAAAAAATTAAGTCGTTCATGTATTTGCAAGCTTGCTTTCCATTAACTGCAAAAAAGGGGTGTTTACACCCCTTTTTTTTTTAAATTAAAATGTATATATATATATTTGTATGAAAAAAAATTATGGTTTACTTATTAATGGAAAGTGGGTTAAAGGTTCTAGTTCTTTGAATGTATTAAACCCATTAAATGATAAAATTATTTCAAAAATATCTACTGCTAATATTGAGGAATCAATTGAAGCAGTTAATAACTGTCACTATGCGTTCAAATCTTGGTCAAAATTTAGTGCAAAGAATCGTTCTGATATTTTAAAAAATTTTTATAATTTAGTAAAAAAAAATAGAAAAAAACTTTCAGAAATTATTACTCTCGAGTCCGGTAAACCAATTCAAGAATCAAATGTTGAAGTAGATTATGGTGCATCTTTTATTGAATGGTCAGCTGAGCAAGCCTTAAGAATTAATAGTGATGTTTTTGAATCACCTGAATTAGGAAAAAAACTTTTTACCATTAAAAGCCCCATAGGTGTTGTTGCAGCAATTACTCCGTGGAACTTTCCATTAGCTATGGTGACAAGAAAGGTTTCTTCAGCAGTAGCTGCCGGATGTTCAGTTATTCTAAAGCCCTCAGAATTAACCCCCATAACAGCTCTTGAGTTAGGTTCCATGTCACTAGAGGCAGGTTTTCCACCTGGCGTTTTTAATATAATAAATGGTGATCCCAAAATTATAGGAGAAGTTTTATCAACTAACACTTTAATTAAAAAAATCACTTTTACTGGCTCTACTAAAGTTGGTAAGCTTTTAATGAAAAATTCATCCTCAACAGTCAAAAATATTTCATTAGAACTTGGTGGTAATGCTCCATTTATAGTTTTTTCTGATGCAAATTTAGATGAGGCGATAGATGGTTTTATGATGGCAAAGTTTAGGAATGCAGGTCAAACATGCATATCAGCAAACAGACTTTTTGTTCATAAGTCTGTATCAAATATTTTCATAGATAAACTAATTAATAGACTTAAAAGGTTAAATGTTGGTGATGGAATGAAAAGTAACGATATAGGTCCTTTAATCTCAGATAAAGCCTTAAAAAAAATTATTGATCATGTCGGTGACGCAAAGAAAAAAGGAGCAAAAATACAATTTGGTGGTAATAGACATAAGCTTGGGGGATTATTTTATGAACCTACTTTAATTTCTAATGTAAAAAAAAATATGAAAGTTTTTAACAAAGAAAATTTTGGTCCTATAATTCCAATGATTGAATTTGAGAAAGATGATGAAGTGATTAATAAATCAAATGACACCGATTACGGTTTAGCTGCATACTTTTACACTAAAAACTCTTCAAGAGTATGGAAAAATATAAATAATTTGGAATATGGAATGATTGGAATTAATTCAGGTAAAATATCAACATATTTGAACCCGTTTGGTGGTTTAAAAGAATCAGGTATTGGAAGAGAAGGATCCTTGCAATGTTTAGATCCGTTTCTAGAAACTAAGTTTGTGTTGTGGAATTATGATTGAAAACAAATTTGATTTATTTGTTATTGGCGGAGGATCAGGAGGTGTTCGGGCAGCAAGAGTAGCGTCATCTAACGGGCTTAAAGTTGGTTTAGCTGAGGGTTGGGATCTTGGAGGTACTTGTGTAAATAGAGGTTGCGTCCCTAAAAAATTATATGCATATGCATCGCACATAGGAGACGATTTTGATTTAATTGATTCTTTTGGCTGGTCAATTACAAAAAAAAAGTTTTCCTGGAAAAAACTGGTGAATAACAAAAAAAAAGAGCTTTCTAGGTTAAATGATATATACTCATCATTGCTCACTAATTCTGGTGTTAAAATATTCAAAGGTTATGCAAGTTTTCTAAACCCAAACTCAATAAAAATAGGAAATAAAATTATAAATGCTAAAAAATTTTTAATTGCTGTTGGCACTAAACCAAGAAAACTTGATTTTCTAGCCTCTGATGAAATTATTACTTCAGATGAAGCTTTTGATTTAAAGAAATTACCTAAAAGTATCATGATTCTAGGTGGAGGGTACATTGCAGTTGAATTTGCATCAATTTTTAACGGTTTAGGTGTTGACACTACAATTTGTATTAGAGGAAAAAAAATTCTTAAAGGTTTTGATGATGACGTTGTTGAACACCTAATGAATAATATGAAACGTAAAGGAGTTAAATTTATTACAGAAGAGTTTCCGCAACAAATCACAAAAAAAAGTAACTTATTTTACGTAAATTTTAAAAAATCAACTCCAAAAAAATTTAATTTAGTAATGGAAGCTGTTGGAAGACAAGCAAATATTGAAAACCTAAATTTAAAAGTTGCCAAAATCAAAATTTCGAAAAACTCATCGATAATTGTCAATGATTATTTTGAAACCTCTAATAAAGATATATATGCAATTGGAGACGTGATAGATAGAATTCAACTAACACCTGTTGCTATAGCAGAGGCAATGACTTTAGTTCAAAACTTTAAAAGAAAAAAAAAGGAAAAGTTTAGCTACAATAATGTTCCTACTGCTGTCTTTTCGAACCCGAACTTTGCTTGTGTAGGTTATACAGAAACAGAAGCAAAAAGAAAGTTTAAAAATATTGAAGTCTTTAAAAGCAATTTTAGACCACTTAAATTTAGTTTATCAGATGTAAAAGAAAAGATTTTTTTAAAACTAATAACTAATAAATCGAATAATAAAGTTATTGGACTTCATTATTTAGGAGAAAATGCTGCAGAAATCATTCAAGGGTTTTCAGTTGCTGTAGTCAATGGCCTAAAAAAAAGTGATTTTGATAAAACAATTGGAATACATCCATCGAGTGCTGAGGAAATAGTAACTCTAAAAAAATAAATCACAAAATATTTTAGATTTGTAATTTAGTTTATAATCATTATAAATTATTGTATGAAAAATGTATGGACACCAGATAGTTGGAAGAAAAAAAAGGCACTTCATCAGCCAGTATATACGGATAAAAAAAAGCTTGATAGAGCTGTAAGAAAAATGAAAAAACTTCCTCCATTAGTTTTTGCTGGAGAAGTTAGAAGTTTAAAAAATGAATTAGCAAAGTGTGTTGATGGAAAAGGCTTTTTACTTCAAGCTGGAGATTGTGCAGAGAGCTTTGCAGAGTTTCATCCTAATTACATCAGGGACACTTTCAGGGTTATAATGCAAATGGCAGTTGTACTATCTTTTGCATCTGGGGTTCCAGTGACAAAAGTTGGAAGATTAGCTGGCCAATTTGCAAAACCTAGGTCATCACCTATTGAAGAAAAGAATGGTGTAAAATTACCGAGTTATTTAGGTGACATGATAAACGGAATTGAATTTAACGAGAATTCTAGAGTTCCTAACCCTGATCGTATGCTACAAGCTTATAATCAAGCAGCTTCAACTCAAAATCTTTTAAGGGCATTTGCTTACGGAGGATATGCTGATTTATCAACTATTCAAAATTGGAACCTTGATTTTGTCAAAAAGTCAAAACAAGGATCAAATTTTAAGGTTGTTGCTGATAGAATTTCTGAATGTCTTAGGTTTATCGATGCATGTGGAATAAACAATGAAAATGTTAGACAATTAAGCGAAACCAGTTTCTATATCTCTCATGAGGCACTACTTTTACCCTATGAAACTGCCTTCACTAGAATTGACAGTATCACAGGACACTGGTACGACGTATCAGCTCATATGGTATGGATTGGCGATAGAACTAGACAACTGAATGGTGCTCATGTTGAGTTTTGTAAGGGCATTAGTAACCCGATTGGAATTAAGGTTGGTCCCTCAAGTGACAAAAATGAACTACTAAAAGTAATTAAAGCATTGAATCCTGAAAATGAAAAAGGAAAGATTGTCCTGATTGTAAGAATGGGTTCAAAACTAATTGACAATTTGCTTCCTCCAATCTTAGAAAAAATTAAAAGTGCTAATATAAATGTCGTTTGGTCCTGCGACCCTATGCATGCAAATATAGAAAAGTCTAAAAGTGGTTTTAAAACGCGTAATTTTAAAAATATTTTAAATGAGGTGAAATCATTTTTTAAATTACATAAAAAATGTGATACATATGCGGGTGGTATACATTTAGAGATGACTGGTCAAAATGTTACTGAATGTATTGGAGGACTACAGAAGATTTCTGATAAGGATTTAAGTAGCAGATATCATACTCATTGTGACCCTAGGTTAAACGCCTCTCAGTCCCTCGAGTTAGCATTTACAATGGCTAATTATCTTAAAAATCTAGGGTAATTTGAGGAGAAAAAAATAAATTTTTTTTTGTTACAAAAAAGTTCTGTCGTAGGTGACTTAGATAACAATTTTAAGATCATAGAAAGGTCTTTTAAAAGATGTGTTTCAAAAGATTGTGATTTTTTTTTAACTACAGAGTTATTTTTAACTGGTTATCCTCCTCAGGATCTTATTTTTAGAAATGATTTTTTAAGAAAAATTCAGATTTACAAAAAAAAAATAAAAGCTTTAACAAAAAATAAAAATTCAATTCTGTTATTAAATATTCCTGAAAAAAATAATGACAAAATTTTCAATACTCTTTTTCTTTTCAAAAATGGTTTAACAATTTATAAAAAAAATAAGTCTGTATTACCAAATTATGGAGTTTTTGATGAAAAAAGATATTTTCACACTCAAAAATCTATTACGCATGACTTTAAATATAAAAATAAAAAAATTAGATTTTTAATATGTGAAGAATTATGGTCAGAAAAATTGATGATTAATAGTAACAAAAAAGTTGACTACTTGGTGTGTATTAATGCATCACCATTCGAAATAAATAAATACAACAAACGAAAGAAAATTGCTGCAAGAAATGCAAAATATTTTAAATGTAACGTAATTTATTTAAACCATGTTGGATGTCAAGATGATCTTGTTTTCGACGGTGGAACATTTGTTATGAGTAAGAGTGCTAAGATTATTTATCAATGTGATTTTTTTAAAGAATCTGAAAAAATAATAAATATTGAAGAAATTGAAAGCAAAAAAACAATAAAAATAGTTAACGACGAACAATTACAAATTTATTCTGCTCTAATTTGTTCCCTGCAAAGCTACATGAAAAATAATAGTTTTAAACAAGCAATTATTGGCTTGTCTGGAGGAATAGACTCTGCTTTATGTTTAACGGTTGCTGTTGATGCATTGAAAAGTGAAAATGTAAAGTGTTTTTATTTACCAACAATTTATAATTCAAAGCAGAGTCAAAGAGATGCATATAAACTTGCTAAAAATCTAAATGTAGATATTGATACTTTATCTATTGAAATGTTAAGAAAAAAAATAAACTCTGAACTTATGACTTTTTTTCAAAATAAACCTCAGGACGTAACTGAGGAGAATATTCAATCAAGATTGAGAGGTATGTTACTTATGTCTATTTCAAATAAATTTAATTCACTTTTAATAACAACTGGAAATAAGTCCGAACTCGCAATAGGTTATTCAACGCTATACGGCGACATGTGTGGTGGTTTCTCTTTAATTAAGGATCTTTATAAAACGCAGGTTTCTGAGCTTTCAAAATGGAGAAATAAAATCATCCCAGATTTTTGTAGATTTAAAACAAAAGGGTTAATACCTGAAAGTATTATTTTAAAAGACCCATCTGCTGAATTAAAAATGAATCAAAAAGATGAGGATTCTTTGCCAAAGTATTCGGTTTTAGATAGAATTTTAGAGTTAATGATTGATAAAAATTATGACTTACAATCTATAAAAAAATGTGGTTTTAATGAAAAATTAATAAAAAAAATTTGGAATATGTTAAAAAATGCAGAGTTTAAAAGATATCAAAGTGCTATAGGGCCTAAAATTTCTTCTATGTCCTTTGATAAGGATAGGAGATTTCCGATCACAAACAAATTTAAGATTTGAAATGTTAAGATTTGCTCCGAGCCCAACCGGCTTTTTACACATTGGTAATGCAAGAGTTGCTGTTTTAAATTATCTTTTTTCACGTAATTCAAATAAAGATTTTTTTTTAAGAATTGATGATACCGATAAAGAAAGATCATCAGAAAAGTATATTGAAGCTATAATTGAAGATCTATCATGGTTAGGAATCAAATTTTCTAAAATCGTAAGGCAATCAGAAAGAGATAAATCATATAGAGAAACTTTTGAGTTATTAAAGAAAAAAGAACTAATTTACCCTTGTTTTGAATCACCTGAAGAGCTTTCCTTGAAAAGGAAAATTCTTTTAAAACAAGGCAAACCTCCAATATATGACAGAGAGTCTTTAAAGCTTAGCAAAGAGCAGATTAGGTCCCTGATTTCTTCTGGAAAACTTCCTCATTGGAGGCTTAAACTAGATAATAACCCTATTTCATGGAAAGATGAAATTTTTGGTAATATTAAGTTTGATAACCTGTCAATATCTGATCCAGTACTTTTCAGGTCAGATGAGTTACCACTTTTTACAATAACTTCAGTTGTTGATGACATTGAATTTAATGTAACAGATATTTTAAGAGGCGAAGATCATTTAACAAATACAGCAGCACAGATAAAATTATTTAAATATTTAGATGCAAAAATTCCATCTTTTGGACACTTTCCTTTAATGAAATCTAAGACAGGTTCTGGCTTATCTAAAAGATTTAATTCATTTTCTTTAAGAGAGCTCAGGCAAAAAAAAATTTTCCCTATTATTATTATAAACTATCTAAACAAAATTGGTTCAAATCTGTCAATTGACGAGATATCTAGCTTTGAAGAACTTGAAGAAAAGTTTAATATTAAAACATTTTCAAAAAACTCAGTTCTTTTCAATAGTAGTGATTTGGAAAGATTAAATTCAAGATATTTAAAAACATTAACATATGATAAATTAAAAGAAAGTTTTGATGTTAAGTATAATGAAAATTTTTGGAATATAATAAAAACTAATGTTGATGAACTTATCGAAATTGACGAATGGTATGAAATATTAAATTATAATCACAATCAAAAAATTAGAATTGATATTAATCTCTTAAAACTGATAAAACAATATTTACCAGATGAGATTGACAATAATGCGTGGTCTAAATGGACGGAAAAAATTATTTCACAGACAAATATAAAACCTAAGACTTTGTATATGGATCTAAGATTAATTTTAACTGGTAGAAAATTTGGACCGAGTATGAATGATTTATTAACGTTATTTAAAAGGGATGAAATTTTGAGAAGGATTGAACAAAATTGTGAGTAGATCTAGTATTAAACTTTATGATAGTACGTTAAGAGATGGTGCACAAACTAAGGGTGTGAATTTTAGTTTAGACGATAAATTTAAAATATATAACATACTTAGGGATATAGGAATCGATTATATTGAAGGTGGTTGGCCAGGAGCTAACCCAACTGATGACAGTTTTTTTAAAAAAATATCAAATAAATCTAATTCTAGATTAGTTGCTTTTGGAATGATGAGAAAGTCAGGTAAAAGCGCTAATAATGACCCAGGTCTTAACGCAGTTTTGAATTCCGGTGTTTCGTCAGTTTGCCTAGTTGGAAAGACATGGGATTTTCACGTAAAAAACGCACTAAAAGTATCACATACGGAAAACTTAGACATGATAAGTGATTCTATTTTGTACGCCTCAAAGCGAATTGATGAAGTGATGTTTGACGCAGAACACTTTTTTGATGGTTTTAAAAACAATAAAAAATATGCATTAGATACATTAAAAAGAGCATTAGAGTCTGGTGCCAAATGGATTGTTTTGTGTGATACAAATGGAGGTACACTTCCCTTCGAGCTTTCTGAGATTATTAATGAAGTAAAAAAAATTATTCCACAAGAGAAATTAGGTGTTCATTTTCATAATGATACAGATAATGCTACATATAACTCTTTAGAAGCAGCTAGACTTGGAGTGAAACAAATTCAAGGAACATTTAACGGTCTTGGTGAAAGATGTGGTAATTCAAATTTAGTCAATGTTGCATCTAATTTGGTCCTCAAGATGGGGTTTGAATGTAATATGAAAAAGAATATAAAAAAAATTACCTCTGTGAGTAGAATGATTGATGAAACTTTAAACAGGCAGTCATCAAGGAATATGCCTTTTGTGGGAAGTGCTGCATTTGCTCACAAAGGAGGATTACATATTTCTGCTGTAGAAAAGGATCCCAGATCTTATGAGCACATCGATCCAGAAACTGTTGGAAATGAGAGAGTTCTAGTTGTATCTAATCAGTCTGGTAAAACAAATGTAATTAATAAACTAAAAAAATATAAAATTAACATTAGAGGTAAAGAAAAGTCGATCTTAGAATTTCTAGATCTTATTAAAAAACAAGAGTTTTTGGGTTATGCATATGATGGGGCTGAAGCAAGCTTTGAATTATTAGCACGAAGAAAATTTTCAAAATTTAAGGAGTTTTACAGTCTTGAAAGCTTTAAAGTTTCAGATGAAAAAAGAAAAAATTCCAAAGGAGAATTTCTTCCATTTTCTGAGGCGAGGGTGAAAATTTTTGTAGGAGAAAAAGAATTCTATAGTGCGGTTGAGGGAAATGGCCCAATACATGCTCTTGATAAAGCATTAAGACATGCATTGATCAAATACTATCCAAGTTTAAAGAAATTAAATTTAGTTGATTATAAAGTAAGAATCTTGACTCCACAAGATGGCACAAAAGCTCTTGTGAGGGTAAGAATTGAATCCTCTAATCAAAAATTCAAATGGTCAACCATAGGCGTTTCTTATAATGTTATTGATGCATCCTATATTGCTCTTCATGATAGTATAACTTACCATTTGTTAATGACATAAATTAGATGCTTTTCAATAAAAAATTCTTACCTGAGATTGTTTTAGTTAACACTCAGTTACCTGAAAACCTTGGAGCTACAGCTAGATGTATGCTTAACTTTCAATTTGAGAAATTAAGAGTCATAGACCCTAAATTTTCTTTGGATAATGAGAAAATTATACCAGTGTGCGCTGGTGCTGACAAAGTTATTAAAAAGGTCAAGATTTTTGAAAAATTTACTGACTCAATAAAAGACTTTAATTATGTGATTGGAACATCTAATAGAGTTAGGTCACTAAAAAAGAAAGAAATCAGTTTTTATAGACTAAAAGAATTAATTCTTAAAAATTATAAAGTAGCAATTGTATTTGGCCCTGAAAAATCTGGTTTAGATAATGAGGACTTATCATTATGTGATTACACTATAAAAATTAACTCTAATAAACAATTTTCTTCACTGAATTTGTCTCACGCTGTAGCTATAGTTTGTTATAATTTATTCACATTATTATTAAAAAAAAGTGATATTAAAAAAGTTAGTTCAATAGAAAACCTAGCAAAAAAAAATGAACTCTTATCTTTTTATAAAATCTTAGAGGAAAGTCTGGATAACTCAAATTTTTTTAATGTAAAAGAAAGAAAGAAAATTACGTTTCAAAAAATAAAAAATATTTTTTGTAAGTACAAAATGAGTTCAGAAGAGGTTAGGACGTTGATATCAATATTCAAAAAGTTTAGCTAATTTAAATATCAAATAGAATTGACATAACTTTTTATGAAAGTATATTCACATAACTATGACCAGAATTTTAAAATCTAAATACAAAATTGATAGACGTCTTCGTTGCAATTTATGGGGAAGACCGAAAAGCCCATTTAATAAAAGAGACTATCCACCAGGACTAAATGGACAGAATAAAAGAAAAAAACCGTCAGATTATGGCACTCAATTAATGGCAAAACAAAAACTCAAGTGTCACTATGGTTACATTACAGAAAAGCAATTTAGAAATCTATTTCAAAAAGCTTCCAAAATTAGAGGAAATACTAGTGAAAATCTTATTGAACTTCTAGAAAGGCGATTAGACGCTTCAGTTTACAGAATGAAATTTGTAACAACTATATTTGCTGCTAGACAATTTATTAGTCACGGTCATGTAAAAGTTAATGGAAAAAAAGTCAGTATACCATCATATAACCTTCAGAATGGTGATATCGTAGAAGTAAAAGAAAAAAGTAGAGACTTGCCTATTGTTTTAGAAGCAATAAGTTCTACGGAGAGAGACACCCCCGAATATTTATCGGTCGATTACGACAAGATGAAGGGAACTTTTGTAAAAGGTCCTAAACCAGATGAGGTCCCTTACCCAGTGGTAATGGAACCCAATCTTGTAATAGAATATTATTCTCGTTAAACTGTTATACAGCTACTTTCTCATTCTCTTTTAAATATTCTAAAATAACTTGAGGTGATGACATTTCATATGGGTCGTTCTCATAGTTGTCTTGAAAATCAGGCTCAATGAAAGATTCAACAATTTTGCAATTATCAACTAACACTGCATACCTCCATGATCTGTCACCAAAACCAAGATTTTTTTTCTCAACTAGCATTCCCATTTTTCTGGTAAACTCACCATTACCATCTGGTATAACCTTTACTTTATCAATTTTATGATGTTTTGCCCATGCGTTCATAACAAATGAATCATTAACAGAAATACAATAAATTTCGTCGATACCAACTTTTTTAAAATCATCATACAATTTATCAAAATCAGGTAATTGATAAGTTGAACAAGTTGGCGTGAATGCACCTGGTAAAGAGAAAAGAATAGATTTTTTATTTTTAAAGTAATCTTCGGTACTTTTGGTAACCCATTTGAAAGGGTTGTCTCCACCTATAGATTCATCCCTAACCCTGACTTTAAAAGTAACACTAGGTAAATTTTTTATCATTATAAATCCTTTCATATTTAGAATTATTCTAATTTTAATTATTAGAATATTTCTAAATAAAAAAATAATATTTGTCTATATATTTTTTAATTTTTTTATAATAGTAATAGTAATAGTAATGACAATATCAGCATTAATAGTTGCGAGAAATGAAGATGAAAAAATTGAGAAATGCTTATCTTCCTTAAATTTTGTTGACGAAATTGTCGTAATACTTGATAGATCAACGGACAAAACGTTAAAAATATGTAGAAAATTTAGTAATAGGATTTTTTCTGGAAAATGGACTTGTGAGGGGGAAAGGAGAAATTTTGGAATTGAAAAATGCTCTTCTGAATGGATTTTTGAAATTGATGCTGATGAGATAGTAACTAAAAGTCTTGCAATGGAGGTAAAAAAAAAAATTAAACTAAATAAATATGATTATTTTTATATTCCTTTAATGAATCATATTTATTTTGAGCCAGTTAAGTATGGTTGGATGGCTTGTCTAGCTCCCGATGGAAAATTTTGTGTTTTTAAAAAAAAAAATAAACTTTGGCATAAAGGGTTAGTTCACCCATCATATTCCTTAAAAGGTGAAAAAGGTCCGATGCTTGAAAATTATATTAATCATTTTATGTCAAAAGATATTACTGAATTATTAAATAGATTTAATAGAAATTCTTCTTTACATGCTATTGAATTAAAAAATAAAAATAATTTTAAAAAGTACATTTCCTTTAGAAAGATCTTTTCCAGATTTATAAAAAGCTTTTTTTTTAGAAAAGGTTACAAAGAAGGAAAATTAGGGTTTTTAATTTGTATTCTAAATGCAATATACCCGATAGTGTCAGTAATTAAATCTAAGGAAGATTAGACCTAAGATTCTGAAATTTTATAACTCACGTTATTGTCTTTAAGAAAGTTTTCAATTTCGTTATTTTCCAACATTTCTCTAAAAATATCGCATCCTCCAACAAATTCTTTGTTAATATAGATTTGAGGAACTGTTGGCCAGTCTGAAAATTCTTTAACACCTTCTCTCAAATCATTATCTTCAAGGACATTAAAGCTAGAAAACTTAACTCCAAGATAATTTAGAATATCAACAACTTGAGCAGAAAAACCACATTGAGGAAAATCTGGGGTACCTTTCATAAATAAGACAACTTTATCGCTATCCACTAGTTTAGAAATTTTTGTTTTGATTTCACTCATTTTCTTCTCCTTATATTTCCTTTGTTGTTAACATTAAAGCATGCAATGTTGACCCCATGTGTTTACCTAGTGCCTTATAAACTAGTTGATGTTGTTTTATTTTAGAAAGTCCTTTGAAGCTTTTAGATTGAACTTTTGCATGATAATGATTGTTGTCACCCTTAAGATCAGCAATTTCTATTTGCGCATCAGGAAGTTGTTTTTTTATCATTTCGGTTATTTGTTCTGGAGTTAAAGTCATTTTAAATATTCATTAAACCATTTATTATTTAATTTTATAAGGTTTTTTACAGGAATTTCAAAACAATTTATAAATTTTAGTGATGCTCCCTTTACAATTCCAAGCCTTTCAATATCAACTTTTTTATCAAAGTATCTTTTCATATTAAAATTTTCTTCAATAATTAGTATATATCTAGACTGGTCTTCTCCAAAAATCCATTTTTCTGGTTTTGTTTGAAATTTTTTTGGTATTTTTATTTTTACACCCATATTATTGCTAATACAAAGCTCAGCTAGAGATAACCCAATACCTCCTTCCGATAGATCATGACAACCAATAACCCCATTTGTTTCAGTAATTAACTTTTTAACAAATTCTCCATTCTTACTTTCCTTTTTAAAATCTACTTTGGGTGGTTTTCCCTCATTCAGTTTATGCATTTGATGAAAAAGTGAAAGTTCTAAATGCCCACTTGTTCTTCCAACCAAAAAAATATTTGCATTTTCTTTCATCTTGAAACCTTTGGCGTATTCAATTTTTTCAATGAGACCAACTCCACCTATTACAGGAGTAGGCATTATGGAATTCTTATTTGTTTCATTGTAAAGGGATACATTTCCAGAAACTACAGGGTAGCTTAGTTTTTCACAAGCATTTTTAATTCCCTTAATTGCCTGTTTAATTTCATACATTATTTCTTTTTTTTCAGGATTTCCAAAATTAAGATTATCTGTAATTGCGATTGGGTTAGCTCCTGATGCAATAAGGTTTCTCCAGGACTCAGCGACAGCTATTTCAGCTCCAATTTTAGGGTTTGATTTACAATAAATAGGGTTACAGTCACTGGTAATTGCTACAGCCTTTTTTTTTCCATGTATTCTAATTACGGCGGCATCAGATTTTTCTGAAGATAAAATTGTATCGCCCATAACTGATGAATCATATTGTCTGAAAATCCATTTTTTAGAGGAATGATTTGGACTTGATAAAATTTGCATTAGTGTCTTCTTCAAATTTTTCTTAACTATTTTATTAATTTTGTTAATTTTTTTTTTTTTTTTTTTTGAGGGCCTGTTATATTCTGGAGAAGATTCAGCAAGAGGTTTTATTGGAAGTGAGCCTACTATTTTTTTTTTCATGTATAACTCCATGATACCAGTATTGGTAAGTTTCCCAACTTCTACAGCATCCAATCCCCATTTTCTAAAAGTTTTAAGAGTTAGCTTTTTTTTATTTGGTTTTATAATCAGTAACATTCTTTCTTGAGTTTCTGATAACATTATTTCATAGGGTGTCATTCTTTCTTCTCTACACGGAACTTTTTCCAAGAATAACTGTACACCACAGTTTCCCTTAGATGCCATTTCAAAGGATGAGGAAGTTAGACCGGCTGCACCCATATCTTGTATTGCAATAATCGCATCGTGATTCATAAGTTCTAAACATGATTCAAGTAGAAGTTTTTCCATAAAAGGATCACCAACTTGAACCTGGGGTCTATTAGTTGATGAGTCATCAGTAAACTCTGCTGATGCCATTGTAGCTCCGTGAATACCATCTCTTCCAGTTTTTGAGCCTACGTAAATTATAGGGTTTCCCACACCCTTTGCCGTAGAATAAAAAATTTTATTTTTTTTTACTAATCCAACACACATTGCATTAACGAGAATATTGTTATTATAACTCTCATGAAAAAAGCATTCACCTCCAACAGTTGGAATGCCAACGCAATTTCCATAATCCCCAATTCCTTTAACCACACCTCTTAATAAATTTTTTGTCTTTTTATTTTTTGGATCACCAAATCTCAGTGAATTGAGATTTGCAATTGGCCTTGCGCCCATAGTGAAGACATCTCTCATAATTCCTCCAACACCAGTTGCTGCACCTTGATAAGGTTCAATGAATGATGGATGGTTATGACTTTCCATCTTAAAAACTATTGCGTCATTACCACCTATATCAATTATACCTGCATTTTCACCAGGCCCGCATATGACTCTTTTACCTTTAGTTGGTAAAGTCTTTAACCATTTTTTGGTTGATTTGTAAGAACAATGCTCACTCCACATTACTGAAAAAATTCCTAATTCAAGAAGGTTTGGCATTCTTCCAAGAATTTTTTTTATTAATTCAAATTCTTTTTTTGTTAGATTGTGATCTTTTATTATTTTATTTGTAATTTTTTTATTCATAGCATTTCATAAATTGATTTAAAAAATATTTTTCCATCTTCACTTGAAAAACTATCAGTTGCTCTTTCAGGATGAGGCATGAGACCTAATACATTTTTTTTCTTATTGATTATTCCTGCAATATTATTTTTAGAGCCGTTAGGGTTAAAACTTTTATCTATTAAACCCTCTTTAGAAGTATATTTAAAAATAATTTGTTCATTGTCTTCTAACTCTTTGAGTTTTTGATCATTAACAAAAAAATTTCCTTGAGAATGGGCAATTGGAAAACTAATAACTTCGTCTTTTTTAAAACCACTGGTAAATTTATTTTTGTTAACTACTTTTAGAAAAACATCTTCACATTTAAAAAGCTGATTAGAGTTTTTTAGAAGTGCGCCTTCAAGTAAATTACATTCAGTAAGGATTTGAAAACCGTTACAAATTCCAACAATAGGAATTCCTTTTTTTGAAAGCCTTACTACCTCTGAAATTGCCGGAGATTTTGTTGCAATTATTCCTGCTCTTAAGTAGTCACCATATGAAAAACCTCCTGGTAAAAAAATTAGATCAGTCTTTTTAATATTTCTGGTTTGGTGCCAAATTAAATTAGGTTTGATTCCTAAGTTTTTTTCAATTGCAACTGAAAGGTCTCTGTCACAATTAGAACCAGGAAAAATAATAATAGAAATTATTTTTTTTTCTTTCACTAGTTTAATTCTTTTTTATTATTTTAAAATTTTCAATTACTGGGTTTGATAGAAGATTTTCACTAATCTTTTCGATTTCATTAAAATAATCTTTTTTGTCGTCCACATGTATATCAAAGAATTTACCTTTAATTATTTTTTCAATAGATTTATTTCCCATATTTTTAATAGTTTGCATAATTGCCTCAGCCTCAGGGTCAAGAATTCCAGGTTTAAAATTTATATAGACCCTAAAAATCATTCTTTAAAACCTTCTTAAATTCTTTTTCTGATAAAACACCTAATCTATATGCAACTTCTTTGTAAGCAATGTCTACTTCACCAAGATCTTGCCTAAATCTATCCTTATCAAGTTTTTTATTTGTTAATATATCCCATAGTCTACAATTATCAGGACTAATTTCATCAGCTAGCATAATTGAGTTATCTTGACCTGACCAAAATCTTCCAAATTCAATTTTAAAATCTACCAAACGTATTTTTTGTGAATAAAAATATCCAGTTAAAAAATCATTAATTCTCACTGATAAAGATATAATTTCCTCTAATTCTGAATGAGTGGCCCATTCAAAAACTATTATATGTTCTTCTGAAATTATAGGATCATTAAGTTTATCATCTTTAAGATAGAACTCTATTATTGGTCTAGGAAGAACTTTTCCTTCCTCAATTCCTAAGCGTTTGACTATTGAGCCGGTGGCTATATTTCTTATTACAACTTCTATTGGTATAATTTCTAATTTGTGAATTAGTTGCTCTCGCATATTTAGTCTTTTAATGAAGTGGTTAGGAATATTTATGTCACTCAACCTAGTCATTAGTAATTCAGAGATGAAGTTATTTATCACTCCTTTGCCAGGAATTATGGCTTTTTTTTTATTGTTAAAGGCTGTAGCGTCATCCTTAAAGTATTGGATTAATGTATTAGGTTCCTTTCCCTTATAGATTACTTTTGCTTTTCCTTCGTACAATTTTTTTTTTAGCATTATTTATCAATTTTTTTAAAAATATAATTAATATTTTTAAAATGGTATTCGAGTTTAAAAATCTTATCAATTTCTTTAGATGAAAGAAAATCTTTAATACCTTTATTTTTTTTAAGCAAGTCTTTAAAACTTTTGTTTTTATTCCAAGAGTCCATTGCGATTTTTTGAACCTTTTTATAAGCATCTTCTCTTGTAATTCCTTTTTCAATAAGTTTAAGTAAAACTCTTTGCGAGTTATAAAGTCCATTGGTATTATTGAGATTATCAAGCATATTTTTTTTGTTGATAATTAAATTTTTAACTACTTCAGACATTCTATTTAACGCAAAATCTAATAAAACAAGAGTATCTGGAAAAATTACTCTTTCTACAGATGAATGAGAAATATCTCTTTCGTGCCATAAAGAAACATTTTCTAAAATTGGTAAAATATTAGCTCTTATAATTCTCGCAATACCTGTTATATTTTCTGATAAAACAGGGTTTTTTTTATGAGGCATTGCTGAAGAACCTTTTTGCTTGTTAGAAAAAAACTCTTGCACTTCTCTAACTTCACTTCTTTGTAAGTGTCTAATTTCTATTGCTAAATTTTCAAGTGATGAGGCTATTATAGCTATAACAGAAAAAAGGTACGCGTATCTATCTCTTGGTATAACTTGTGTAGAAACATCTTCTGAGCGAATGTTTAATTTTTTTGCTACATAATCTTGTACAAAAGGATCAATGTTTGCGAATGTACCAACTGCCCCAGATATTGCGCATACTGAAATACTCTTTTCAGCATCTAAGAACCTTTCATATGAGCGTTTAAATTCAAAATATTTACTTAGCATTTTAAGTCCAAATGTTGTTGGTTCAGCGTAAATACCATGACTTCTACCAATACAGGGTATTTTTTTGTAAGAGATAGCTTTTTCTTTTAAAACTTCTAGTAATTTTTCTAACTCTTTTTTAATGATTAAGCATGATTCCTTAAGTTGGATTGATAATGTAGTATCTAAAATATCAGATGAGGTTACTCCTTGATGAATAAAACGGGAATCCTCGCCGATATTTTCTGAGAGATTAGTTAAAAATGCAATTACATCATGTTTTACCTCCTTTTCAATTTCATCTATCCTTTTCTCGTTGAACTTCGCTTTTTCTTTGATTACATTAAGCGATTTTGTTGGAACTTTTCCTAATTTGTTAAGTGCCTCACAAATTAAAATTTCAATTTTTAACCAAATTTTAAATTTATTTTTTGGTTCCCAAATTCCTGATATTTCTTTTCTTGAGTATCTAGGTATCATTTTTTATACGGTGGGAATGAGTAATTTTTTTTTGAAAGAGTAAAAATTTCGTAACCAGTTTTTGTGACTCCTATTGAATGTTCAAATTGAGCAGATAAAGATTTATCGCAGGTTACAGCAGTCCATCCATCACTTAGAATTTTAACTTTGTATCCACCAATATTTATCATCGGCTCGACTGTAAAAAACATACCTTCTTCTAGTTTAACACCTTCTCCTTTTTTGCCAAAATGAAGAATACTTGGTTGATCATGAAATACCTTACCAAGACCATGCCCACAAAAATCTCTCACAACTGAATAATTCTTTTTTTCTGCAAAGGATTGAATAGCATAGCCAATATCACCTGTTGTATTTCCTGGCTTAACTTGTTCTATTCCTCTCATCATTGCTTCAAAAGTGGTTTCAACAAGTTTTTGAGCTTTAATTTTAACATTTCCAACATAAAACATTCTACTTGTATCTCCATGCCAACCGTTAAGTTTTGGGGTAACATCAATATTTAATATATCTCCTTCCTCTAAGACCTTATCTCCAGGTATACCATGACACACAACGTGATTTACTGATGTACATATAGATTTTGGAAATCCTTTATAGTTTAGAGGTGCTGGAATTGCTCCTTTTTCAACTTGATAACTATGACAAATTTCATCTAGTTCTAATGTTGAAATTCCAGGTTTTATGTAGTCAGTAATGTAATCTAAACATCCAGCAGCTAAAGCACCTGCTTCTCTCATAGATTCAAATTCATGTTTATTGTGTATTTTGATGTTATTGGTCATAGAAAAAGATTAATGTATAGTAAAAAAGTTAAAACTAATAGAAAAAAAAATGAAATCAAACAGAAAAACTTTTGGCATTATAATTATTGGAAATGAAATTTTGTCAGGAAAAACATTAGATACCAACTCACATTTAATATGTACTGAACTTCACAATATTGGTATGATTTGTAAAGAAATAGTTACTATTCCTGATATTGAAAAAATAATTTCAGAAAAAGTAAATTTATTCAGACATAAGTTTGATTTTGTTTTTACAACTGGGGGAATTGGTCCAACTCATGATGATAAAACTTCCAATGCAATTACTAATGCTTTTGGTGATAAATTAGCTTTAAACAAAGATGCGAAAGAAAGACTAGAAAAACATTACTCAGATGATTTGTTGACAGATGCTAGATTAAAAATGGCTTATGTTCCTTCAAGGGCAAAATTAATTGATAACCCAGTTAGTATTGCTCCTGGTTTTTACATAGAAAATGTTTTTGTTTTTCCAGGAGTTCCAAAAATATTGGAGGTAATGCTAAAAGATGTATCGAAAAGATTTAAAAAAAACCACAAAAAATTTAAAAAAAAAATAATTACAACTACCTTATCAGAAGGAATAATTGGAGAATATCTTGCGGGAGTGCAAAGAAGGTTTACTAAACTTGAAATTGGAAGCTACCCATATTTTAAGAAGAATTCGTTTGGAGTTTCTTTAGTTATAACAGGGGAGAACTCCAAAGTAGTAAAAGAAGCTTGTGATTTATTGATTATTTATCTTAAGAAAAATAATGGAAATCCTAGGTTATTTTAGTTTCTCTTCCAATATTTTTTTTGTATGAAGAGCGGCTTCTTCCTTAACCATATCTGAAAGGTTCTCTTTTATCCAAAAACTCAATGAGTCTTCTAATATTTTTTCTAGTTTATTTTCAAAATTTTCTTTATTAGTTGTTTTGAAGGATAAACTTTGAGGTTTTTCTTGGCACTTTTTAAAATTAAGATCTCTCCAACTATTCTTTAAATAGGAATTATTTATGATTGGTTTAGCTTCCCTTGTTTCCATTGATTTATTATTGTTAAGTTGATTGTAATTAAGGTTTTTTAAAAAATTTTGTGGTTTAGATTGACTAACTTTATTTAATTCTATTACTTCTGATGTTCCTAACTTATCAAGTTTTTTCTCATTTTGAGCCTCTAAAATTAGTTCTTGAATAGAGTGAAGTATGTCTTCTATTTTTTTTTGATTGTTCATTAAAAAATATCCAATAATTATGTTAAAGTAATGTAATCGTTATATTAATTATATGTCAAATATTACATTCCAAATTATACCATTTGCGTTCATTTTTGTAGTAATCTTATTTTTTCTTGCCAAAAAAAAAAACATTAAAAAAGAAATTATTGTTCAAAAAGACATACCACTAAATGATTACGGAGAACATAAAGAATTTTTTGAAAATGCTGAAAAAAAGTTAGTTGCTTTAAGAGAACTTTATCGTCAGGAGTTAATAGATATTGACATTTATGTAAAAAAAACTGAATTAGTTGCTCAATCTATCTCTAAGCTGACTGGAAAAAACGTAAAAGAACTGGTTGAAACAAAAAATGATCATATTTACAAAAGGTTAAAAAGTGATATTAGTAAAAAAATAGAAAAAATACCTTCAAAAAAAAGTATCAGAGACCTCGATAAATTGATAAGTGATGTCGATAAAAGAATTGAAATGGGATTAAACTATGAACGATAATAAAAAAATTTTGGACCAAGTAAAAAACGCGGTATCATCTAAAAAAATAAACGAAAAAAAAGTGAAAAACACTGAAAAATTTAGTGAAAATTCCAATGAAACTAAAAAAATAATTGATAGTTGGATAGAAAATAATGCAGAAAAAATTACTAAAGAAATTATCAGCGAGCACATAAAAAAGCTTTTTAAATAAGTACTTTACATAGGAATTTTTTTTAGTAAGTTTTAAAAACATTTGTAAATTAATGGAAAAATATTCAAAGATTAATATTGCGAGCGTGCTGAAATTGGTAAACAGACAGGACTTAAAATCCTGCGGGTGGTAACACCCTTGTGGGTTCAAGT
>NZGH01000030.1 GCA_002690875.1 Rickettsiales bacterium | reverse complement strand
TTTTTTTTTTTTTTCTCGATGGACGTACTTTTCCTAGAAAAGATATGACTGAGCCTGAGTCGTTATTTTTTGAAGTAAAACTTTCTAAGAGCTCTCCAACATTAAATTTTTTAGTTTGAAATATTATTTTCATTAACCACCAGTTACTGGAGGGAAAAAAGCAATTTCATCGTTATTTGTTACTTTTGTTTGAAATGAATTTATATAGTTACAGTTGACTGAGCATTTAACATTTTTTAAATCCTTAAAGGCTAGTTTATAGGATTCATCAATTAATTTTAATTTTTCGACAATTTTTTTGACTGTTGTTTGTTCATCAATGTTAATTAAATCTTCACTCTTACCAATTATTTCTTTAATTTTTGCAAAATAAAGTATTTTCAATTTAAAATATCCTCGTATCTGTAAAATTTTAATAATGTTCCTTTTTTTATATATTTAACATCTTCGTTAATTTCAATTATACCATCTGTATTAGAAATAGAGGAAATAATTCCTGATCCACTTGTGTGAAATTTTTCCAGAAAATAATTATTATTTATTACTTTTATAGATCCTCTGAGCCATTCAGTTCTCCCAGATTTTTTTGTCATTTCAAAATTTGCAGGTACTATTCTTTCAATAATTTCAGTTTTTCTTATACCAGATAATTTTTTTAAATAATTTGTAACAAGCATCAAGAAAGTAATCACAGCGGCTACGGGGTTCCCAGGTAAACCAATAAATGGAGTGTCATTTAACTTTCCAAAAGCGAAAGGTCTTCCAGGTTTCAAAGCTAGTTGCCAAAAGTTAACTTTACCCGACATTGAAAAAAAATTACCAATGTGATCAATTCTACTTTTTGAAACTCCACCCGAGGTAATAATTAGATCAAATGATGAGAGATTTTTATTTAATTTTCTTTTTGTATGTTCATAATTATCTTTAATCAGTCCCATATCTGAAATTTCACACCCTAATCTTTTAAGTAAATTAATTAAAACGGTTTTATTAGCATCAAATATTGTATATTTTTTTTTTACTGAACTCGGAGAAATTTCATTACCTGACGAAAATACTCCTACTTTTATCTTCTTAAATACTTTTATTTTTTTTAACCCAAGAGAGGATAACTGAGTAAGGTCAACGGTTCTAATTTTTCTTCCTTTTTTAAAAGCAACCTGATTTATCTTTATATCTTCACCCTTTTTTCTTATATTGTCACCTTTTTCTGGTAATTTCACAATTTTAATAATTTTGCTTGTCATTTCACAATTTTCTTCATAACAAACAGTATCAATATCATTGATCTTAAGAATAAATGCTCCAGTAAAAATTACTATTGCTTCTCCATTCTTTACTTTTTTTTTAAATGGTTTTCCTGGCCTAGATTCTCCTACTATCTTTAGAGTGTTGTTTCCTTTTTTTATTGAGTTATAATTAATACCAAAACCGTCAACTGCGGAGTTATCAAATTCGGGTATATTATTTTTTGAGAAAATATTTTCTGCTAAAACTCTGTTTTCTGAATTTCTAAAATCAATCAATTCTGATGAGTTTTTGAAATCCTTTAAACTATCAATCATTTTTTTTTTTGCTAAAAAAACAGAAATAAGTCTTTTATTTTTTTCCATTCTTAATCTCTTCTAAAATAAAAGAACTTATTTTTGTTGTCTCATCTATATGAAATTTAGGAAGACTAATTTTCGAAATTTTTGGAGAAATTTTATCAAAAACTAAAGCTTTAATATTGTTATCGTTTAGACAAAGTAAGGGTTTATTGATTGAGTTTCTGTATACTTCAATTTTTTTAGTTGGACCTTTCTTTAGACCTTCAATTAAAATTATATCAGTGTCTGAAGAAAATTTATTTATAACATCTTTTAAATTGATTTTTTTTTTCTTTTTTTGTGTGATCATAGCAAATTTATATTCATTATAAATAACCACCTCTTTTGAACCTGATCTTAGATGCTCGTAACTATCTTTCCCCTTTTTATCAACTTCAAAATTATGATGAGAGTGTTTAATTGAACAGATGTTAAGTTTTTTATTATCAAAATATTTTATAATTCTACAAATTAAATGGGTTTTGCCACTTCCACTCCAACCTACAATGCCAAAAACATTTCTCATTTTAAAATAGCTTAAGATTTTTTTTAAAATATATATAACCAGTGTATAATGTTATTACAGATGCAAATGTAAGTCCTAAATTTCCGAAAAACAAAATTAATTTAGTTTCAAAATTATTTTGTACTATTAAAAAACCAAGTGAGGACATTTGAATTAATGTTTTCCATTTTGCTAAATTAGTGACTAAAAGTGTTTTTGTAGAATGTAAAAAAAAATCTCTTAGCCCTGATACGATTATTTCTCTAAGTATAATAACTAAAGCTGGGTATACAAAAGCTCCTGAAATAAGATTATTAGCTATAAGAATTATAAGTACTGAGACTACTAAAACCTTATCTGCAATGGGGTCTAAAAACCTTCCAAAATTTGATTCTATATCAAATTTTCTAGCAAGATAACCATCAAAAAAATCTGAGAAGCAAGCAGTAACATAAAGAAACAGAGCAATCCAGTAATATTTTTCGTTTCCAAGTTCAATACATATAATTATACTAGGTATAAGAACAATTCTCAAAATTGTTAAAAAGTTTGGAATATTTTTTAAATTAAACAATTTTATTAAATTCCTTATATATTTTTTTTGCAGTTTCAGGTCCCACACCTTCAACTTTTTTTAAATCAGTCAAACTAGCACTTTGAATATTTTCTATTGTACCAAAATAATTTAGAAGATTATACTTAGTTTTCTTTCCTATTCCTATGATTTGATCAAAAGAAGAGCTTCTCATTTTTTTTGATCTTTTTACTTTGTGCGACGAAACAGCAAACCTGTGAGCTTCGTCTCTGAGCTTTTGGATAAAATAAAACTCTTTTTCATTATTATTTAAATAAATATCTTGTGTAAGGGAATGAATTTTATCTTCACCTGGCTTTCTATTTTTACCCTTAGAAATACTTAATAAATCAATATTAAAAAGTTTTTTTTCTTTTAGTATTTTGTTTACCGTATTAAGCTGTCCCTTCCCTCCATCAATTATTATTAGATTTGGTAGTTCTTTTTTCCATTCTTCAGAAAAATTGAATCTCCTTTCAATCATTTCAGCCATCATTTTATAATCGTCAAAAATTCTATCTGATTTTGTTTTTGCATTAAACTTTTTATAATGATTCTTTGAAAACCCAAAGTTTTGATAAACAATCATCGCTCCAATAGCATCGGTCCCACTCAAATGGCTATTATCATATACTTCAATTTTGAATGGAAAGTTATTAAGTTTAAACTTTTTATAGAGCTTTTTTAGTATTTCAGGTTCATCATCATTTATGTATTGTGAATCTTTATTTGACGCTAAAATATTTTCACCTACCAACTTTATTAATTCAAGCTTTTTTCCTTTTTTAGGTTTTTTAATTTCAAGAGTTTTATTGGGGGAAATCACTTTTTTAATGAGTTCAGTGTTTTTAAGTTGAAAATTTACCAAAATTTCATCAGGTGGGCTGTTACGTGTATAAAAAAAAATTAAAAACTGTCTTAAAACTGTCTCCGATTCTTCAAACAATTTTTCTGATAAAAAAAAATTTTTATTACCAAGATTCTTTCCAGATCTAAAAAAAAATAACTGAACATGAATTTGACCAAATTTTTTGTATAGAAAGACGATATCAAAATTTTCACTATTATTTAAATCTGAGTACTGCTCAAAGTTTATTCTAGATATTGCCTTTATCCTATCTCTGATTATTGCAGCTTGTTCATAATCCTTTTGTTTACTTTTAGATTCCATAAGTTTAACTAAACTATTTTTTAATTTAGGATTTTTACCTTTTAAAAACAAAATAGCTTGATTAACTAAACTTGCATAATCTTGAGATGTAATTAACCCAACACAAGGGGCACTGCATCTTTTAATTTGATGTAAAATACATGGTCTTTTTCTTGAATTAAAAATATTGTCTGAACAGCTTCTAATCAGAAAGGCTTTTTCAAGTTGTTGTAAAACTTCGTCAACGATACTTACATTTGCAAAAGGTCCAAAAAAAATATTATCCGTTGTTTGTTTTCCTCTATATTTTCTTATTCTTGGCCATTCTTGGTTTTTGCTTATCATAATATAGGGAAAGCTTTTGTCGTCCATCAGTCTAATGTTGAAAGGTGGTTTAACTTTTTTTATTAGATTGTTTTCAAGTATTAGTGAATCAATTTCTGTAGGAGTTTTTATAAAATCTAATTTGTTAGTAAGACTAATAAGTGTTTTGATTCTCCTAGTCTGTTTATTGTCAACTGAATAAGAGGATATTCTTTTGCGCAAATTCTTGGCTTTCCCAATATAAATTATTGACTCTGATGAATCGATAAATTTATAAACCCCTGAACCATTGGGAAATGCTTTTGATGCATTTTTCAAAATGGTAAGACCTTTATTATAATTATAGTCAGTTTTTAATTTCATAAAATCTTACAAGTCATTGCATTCATTATAAAAAATTATACACAAAATTCTATCCACTATTTTTGTGGATAACTTTGTTAATAATCTTTGAGTTTTTTTTTTAATCTTCCTAATTCTGGGACTTTTAACCCAATTGATTAAAAATTAATCAATTTTATAAACCATTGATATTATTGATTTTTTTTTATTTAGCTAGATTGTTTATCATTCTTTTTTATTTTTTATTAATTTTATGTTACTGAAAAAATTAAATTAAACAATGTGTTGACAACTTCTTTTCTTTTAATCGGTAGAGAATACCTTGGATTTAGAGTTAGCCCAACCAAGACTTTGGCCAGAATCAAGGGTTAGTATTTCACCAGTAACTGATTTATTATTTATTAAATAGTCTAGTGCGTTATTAATTTCATTCAGTTCAACTTTTCTTTTCATTGGTGTTCTTGATATTTGACTTTTAAATTGTTTTGGTGTTTGATTTACACTTTTTAATGTAGGACCAGGCGATATTCCATTTACTCTTACTTTTGGTGCCAAGAATACAGCTAAACTTTTTGTCATTGTATATAAAGCTGATTTACTAAGTGTGTATGAAGTGAAATATGGTGTAATATTCTTTACTCTTTGATCAATTATATTAACAATTAGTCCATTTTTATTAAGTAGTTGTTGCACAAAACTCTTTGAAAGAAAAAAAGGAGCTTTAAGGTTAACATTAATATGTTTGTCAAAAATACTTTGATTAGTTTTTTTTATTGTATCAAATTCAAATGTTGAGGCATTGTTAATTAAAATATCTATATTCCCATGTTTTTTTCTTATTTTTTCAAAAAAAATATCAAAATTACAATCCTTACTAAAATCACACTTAAAGGCGTTAAATTTAACACCTTGGTCTGTAACTTTTTTTTTTATGATATTCATCTTTTTTTCCGACCTGTTGTATTGTATTGCCACATCAATTCCGTTTTCAGCTAAAAATTCAGCTATTGAAGCACCGATTCTCTGAGCCCCACCTGTTACAAGGGCATTTTTATAGACTTTCACTGATACCCATTTCTTTCTTCTCTAGAATCTTGATTTTGTCTCGAATTTCAGCAGCTTTTTCAAAATCTAAATTTTCTGCATGTTCAAGCATTTTCTTTTTTAACTCAATTATAGAGCTTTCTTCCAATAAGTTGTTGTTTTTTTTATTTTTAGAAGAACTTATATTCTCAATTGTTTCTTCAATTTTTCTTGACGTTGATCTCGGTGTAATATTGTGAATTTTATTATGATGAATTTGTTTTATCCTTCTGCGTGAGGTTTCTTCAAGAGCTTTTGAGATAGATTTAGTTTTAAAATCGGCATAAAGAATTGCCCTTCCATGTATGTTTCTGGCAGCCCTTCCAATTGTTTGAATAAGAGAAACGTGTGACCTCAAATATCCCTCTTTGTCTGCGTCAAGAATTGCTACTAATCCGCACTCAGGAATATCTAGTCCCTCGCGAAGAAGATTTATACCAACAAGTACGTCGAACTTTCCAATTCGAAGGTTTTTAATTAATTCTATCCTCTCTAAAGTATCTATATCTGAATGCATATATTTGGCCTTTACATCATTTTCATTTAGATAATCAGTAATTTTTTCTGCATCTTTTTTGGTTAAAGTTGTAATTAATACTCTTAAATTTTTTTGACTTAATTTTTTACATTCATTGATAACATCTTCAATTTGATTTGTAGCCTTTTTTACTTCACAAATTGGGTCAATTAAACCAGTTGGTCTGACAACCTGTTCAATAAAAACTCCTTTACTTTTTTCAAGCTCGTAATCTCCCGGAGTTGCTGAAACATATATTGTTTGTCCTTTAAACTTTTCCCACTCTTCAAACATTAAAGGACGATTATCTTTACATGAAGGTAAACGAAAGCCGTGCTCGGAAAGAGTTTCTTTTCTTGATCTATCTCCTTTAAACATTCCTTTAATTTGAGGGATTGTTACATGTGATTCATCTATAAATATAATAGAATCTTTTGGAAGATATTCAAATAATGTTGGTGGGGGCTGACCCTCTTCTCTTCCTGAGAGATGTCTAGAATAATTCTCAATTCCTGAGCAGCTTCCGGTAGCTGATATCATCTCAAGGTCAAAGTTTGTTCTTTGTTCAATTCTTTGGGCTTCAATTAATAATTTTTTTGATTCAAAATGTTTAATCCTAGTTTTAAGTTCCTCTCTAATTGCTTTTATAGCTCTATCAAGAGATGGTTTTGGGGTTACATAGTGACTATTAGCAAAAATAGTTATTTCATCTAAACTTTTGGAAATTAATCCCAAAAAAGGATCAAATTCGTCAATCGACTCTACTTTATCTCCCAAAAAAGAGATTCTCCAAGATTTATCTTCTAAATGGGATGGAAATATTTCTAAAAAGTCACCTCTATTTCGAAATGTACCTCTTACATGAACATTATCATTCCTTTTATATTGTAATTCAACTAACTTACTTTTTAATTTTTCAATTTCATAAACTGTCCCTTTATTAATTTTAAAAGCCATTGATGAATATGATTGAACGGAACCAATTCCATAAATGCATGAAACACTTGCAACCACAACAGTGTCTTTTCTTTCAAGTAATGCTCTAGTAGCTGAATGTCGCATCCTATCAATCTGCTCATTTATTGATGATTCTTTTTCTATGTAAGTATCTGTTCTAGGAACGTAAGCTTCAGGAGTGTAATAGTCATAATATGAAACAAAATACTCAACACAATTTTTTGGAAAAAAACTTTTCATCTCGCTGTAAAGTTGAGCTGCTAAAATTTTATTTGGTGCAAAAACTAAAGAGGGTCTTTGAAGTCGTTCTATGATACTTGCCATAGTAAAAGTCTTACCAGATCCCGTCACTCCCAATAAGACCTGATCTTTAGTTTTTTTTCCAAGTCCAGAGCACAGAGAATTAATTGCTGAAGGTTGGTCGCCAGCTGCTTCAAATTTTGATTCAATTGAAAATTTTTTCATATTTTAATTAATTTTAAAATCTAATATATTTTTACTAAAGAATATATATAATCCTAATTGTTGAGGTTTTAAATTTTTTTCCATAATTAATGAATTTCATATCTAATAGATTGTCTAGGTTTCAGCCCTCTCTGACAGTAAAAATTTCTCAAAAAGCGAGAGAAATGTCTAGAGATGGCATTAAAGTTATAAGTCTTAGTTCAGGGGAACCAGATTTTGATACACCTGATCATATAAAAGAATTTGCCATTAAGGCTATTAAAAACGGCTTTACAAAATACACTCAAGTAGATGGAACAGATGAGTTAAAAGAAGCAATAATTAGAAAGTTTAAGAATGAAAATAACTTAAATTTTAAAAATGAAAATATAACTGTTGGAGTTGGTGGAAAACATGTTATTTACAATCTTTTTATGTCATCCATAAACGAAGGTGATGAAGTCTTAATTCCTTCTCCTTATTGGGTTTCATATCCTGATATAGTTAGTCTATGCAATGGTAAACCTGTAATTATTGAGACAAAATTTGAAAATGGATTTAAAGTAAAACCTAAGGATCTAGAAAAAAGTATTACGAGTAAAACAAAGTGGATTATCATTAATTCCCCTGGAAACCCTACCGGTTCTGTCTATTCGGAAAATGAACTTCGAGAGCTTGCAGATATTATAAGAAAATACAAAAATGTTTTTATTCTTTCAGATGATATTTACGAACATATTCTTTATAAAAGCGTAAAATTCAGAAATATTTTAAATATTTCTCCTGACTTATTTAACAGAACTTTTATTGTAAATGGAGTCTCTAAGGTTTTTTCAATGACAGGATGGAGAATAGGTTATGGAGCTGGAAACAAAAAGCTAATTAAATCAATTTCAAAAATACAATCTCAATGTACAACAAACCCATGCTCAATAAGTCAAATGGCTGCTATGTTTGCTTTAAAAAATGAAAAAGTTTTCTTAAAGGAGTGGTTGATAAAATTTGAGGATAGAAAAAACTACTTGATAGATTTTTTTTCTTCCATAGATGGCCTTAAGCCTTTTATCCCTGATGGTGCATTTTATCTTTATGTATCATGTGATGGATTTATTGGTAAAAAATATAATGATAAGCTAATTTCAAATGATTTGGATTTTTCTGAATTTTTATTAAATCATGCAAGAGTGGCTGTTGTCCCTGGTGTAGCTTTTGGAAAATCTCCATATTTTAGACTTTCTTATGCTACCTCATTAGAAGAGTTAAAAAAAGCATGTGTACAAATAGAACATTCTTTGAAAAAATTATCCTAGGTATATGAAAATTTTAGTAATTGGAGTTGGCGGAATAGGTGGTTTTATTGGATCTTATTTAGTTAATAATAATTATGATGTAACGTTCGTTGCCAGAAAAAAAAGGCATATTTACTTGGAGTCATATGGTTTAAAACTCGAAAGTGAATTAAGACAAATTTACTGTCCAAAAGTCAGAGTAACTCAAGAAATTCCTGAGGAAGAATTTTTTGATATAATTATTAATACTGTAAAGTTGTATGACTTTGACTCAGTACTTGATGAAATTAAAAAAAAAATTAAAAATAAACCTCTTATAGTTCCTTTTCAAAATGGTATTTATGCTGAAGAAAAGTTAAAAAAAACATTACCTAATTTAGATACTATTGGTGCAGTTGCACAAATTTCTGTGTTTGTAGATGAAAGACAAATTGTAAAACATGTAGGTAAATTAGCTACTTTTTTCGTAGGTGCATATAATGGTCAAGAAAACAATTTACTCCAAGATTTTTGTGAAAGTGTCCAAAAAATTGGACTTAAAATAATTTTTAAAAAAAATATAAAAGAAAAAATTTGGGAAAAATTTATATTTTTGTCTGCTTACAGTGGAATCACAACTTTATTTTTGAAGCCAATTGGTCAAATTTTTGAAGATAAAGTTATGAAAAAAAAATTTACAGATGCGATGCTTGAAACATACAATTTGTCAAAAAAGTTTGGGGTTTCTTTTAAAAATAACCCAGTTGAATTCTGGTTAGAAAAGATTAAAAAAATGCCATTTAATATGACATCATCAATGCATGTTGATTTTAATAAGAGTAAAAAACTTGAGCTTGATTGGTTATCTGGATCAATAGAAGCCTTATCTAAAAACTATAATATTAGTTGTCCTGTCCACAAAGAAATTGTTGAAGAAATTAAAAAAGTCAAATAATTTTTCTTGAGCTAAGAAAGCTTTCTGCTTCTATTGCACTCATACAACCCATTCCAGCAGCTGTTACAGCTTGCCTATACAATCTGTCTGTTACATCACCTGCGGCAAACACTCCCTCAACGCCTGTTTTTGTGGAATTAGGTTCTGTATAAATATAACCATCATTATCCATTTGTAACTTATTTTTGAATAAAGTTGTTGCTGGACTATGACCTATTGCAACAAAAAAACCTTCAATTGACAATTGTTTAATCCCATCCTTTTTATTTTTTATCGTAATTGATTGAATTTTTTTTTTTTCTAAGTCTCCAGTTATTTCTGTAACATTACTATCCCAAATAAAATTAACATTTTTTTTTTGAAACAATCTCTCTTGTAGGATTTTTTCTGCTCTTAATTTATCTCTCCTATGAATTAGGTGAACTTTTCTACATAAATTAGATAAAAATAAAGCCTCCTCAACAGCTGTATTTCCTCCACCCACGATAGCAACATCTTTATCTTTAAAAAAAAAACCATCACATGTTGCACATGCTGAAACTCCAAAGCCCATAAATTCTTGTTCACCTTTTATATTAAGCCAGTTGGCTTTTGCCCCTGTTGCGATAACAATCGAATTAGATTTTATTATCTTTTTTTCTGTTTTAAGTTTAAAAGGTAAAGTCTCTAGATCTACGTCTTTTACAAAATCTAACAAAATCCTTGTTCCAAAAGATTCGGCTTGATTTTTCATTTGTTCCATTAACCAGGGTCCTTGAATTGGTTTTTCAAAACCAGGGTAGTTTTCAACGTCAGTTGTAATCATAAGTTGTCCGCCTTGTTCTAGACCAGAAATCATCAATGGAGAAAGACCAGCTCTTGCCGCATAAATTGCTGCTGTATATCCGGCTGGTCCAGAGCCTATAATTGTAATATTTTCGGTTTTATTCATAGTTATGAATACTTTATTGAATTTATTTGGTATTCTTTCACTCCACCTGGTGTTGTTACTTCAATGACATCATCAATGGTTTTGTTAATCATGGCTCTGCCTAAAGGTGCAGAAATCGATATTAAGTTTTTTTCAATATCTGATTCATCAGCTCCAACGATTGTGTAAGTGTGTGTCTCGTTACTGTTCAGATCAGTGATTTTCACTGTTGCTCCAAAGGTAATTTTTGAATTATCAAGCGAGGAAATATCTATAACTTCAGCTCTGCTGATTTTATTTTCAAGTTCAGAGATCCTTCCCTCAATGAAACTTTGTTTTTCTCTAGCTGCATGGTACTCTGCGTTTTCTGAAAGGTCTCCATGCTCTCTAGCCTCTGCGATTGCTTTAATTATATTAGGTCTTTCAGAATTCTTAAGGTTTTCAAGCTCAGATTTTAACTTAGCTAGACCATCAGCTGTCATTGGTAATTTTTCACTCATTGTAAATTATATTATAATATTTAAAAAATTAAATTCTATTATTTATAAACATCTTGAATTGGTTTTACGGAAAATTTTGTCTTTTTAATTATATTAAGGCCAGTAATTGCAACTTTAGCTGCAGAAATTGTTGTAAAATATGGTATTTTGTTTCTAATAGCACTTCTTCTAATTGAGAAACTGTCAGCAATTGATTTCTTTCCTGAGGTAGTGTTAATTACTAGTTGAATTTTTTTTTTTTCAATTAAGTCTAAAATATGGGGAGTTCCTTCATTTACTTTATTCACAATTTCAGTCTCAACTCCAAACCTTGATAAAAATTCTGCTGTACCTCTAGTTGCACAAATTTTAAAATTAATTTTTTTTAAAACTTGAGAGAGTAAAAATATATTTTCTTTATCTTCATCTCTAACGGAAATGAAAACCGATCCTTTTGAGGGCAGGTTATTACCAGCGGCTATTTGAGACTTTATATAAGCTACAGGAAATTTTTTGTCTATTCCCATGACCTCACCTGTAGATTTCATTTCAGGACCAAGGATTACATCTTCGCCTGGAAATCTATCAAAAGGAAAAACCGATTCTTTTACAAATACAGAATCTAAATTTTTATTTTTAAGTTTAAAATCTTTAAGCTTTTTTCCAAGCATTATTTTTGTTGCAATATTTGCTAATGGTACTCCAATAGACTTACTAATAAAAGGTACTGTTCTACTTGCTCTTGGGTTTACCTCTAAAACAAAAACTTTTTCGTCTTTAATTGCATATTGAATGTTAGTAAAGCCAATAACTTTGAGTTTTTTAATAATTGATCTTGTAATACTTTCTATTTCTTGGATTATTTTTTTTGGTATAGTTTGAGGAGGTAAAGAACAAGCAGAATCACCCGAGTGAACCCCTGCCTCTTCAATATGTTCTAAAATACCAGCAATGAAAATATCGTTGCCATCTGATAATGCATCAACGTCAATTTCTTTTGCTCCTAACAAAAACTCATCAATCAAAATTGCCTTATTATTTTCAATGAAATTAGAATGAAAATATTTTACTAGCTCTAACTCATTATTAACTATTCTCATAGCTCGACCTCCTAAAACATAAGAAGGTCTAATAACAATTGGAAACTGAATTTTTTTTAATGATTTTTTTGCTTGTTTTAAATTAAATACGATATCACTTTTGGGCTGATTTATTTCAAGTTTTTTAATTAGCTTATTAAAACTCTCTCTATCTTCACATAAATCGATGGATTTAAAACTTGTTCCTAAAATTTTTATTTTATTTTCAAAAATCTTTTCAGCAAGTTTGAGGGGAGTTTGTCCACCGAGTTGAACAATCACTCCTAATAAGTGACCTTTTAAACTCTCTGACTTACAGATTGATAAAACTGATTCAATATCTAACGGTTCAAAATAAAGTCTATCTGATGTATCAAAGTCTGTAGAAACAGTTTCAGGGTTGCAGTTAATCATTATTGATTCAAACCCCATTTCTCTAATTGCATATGATGAGTGAACACAACAGTAATCAAATTCTATTCCTTGACCAATTCTATTAGGACCGCCTCCGACAATAATAACCTTTTTTTTATTTGTTATGTCAGTCTCTTTTTCAAAATTAGGGCTATAATCACTCGATGCCCATGAAGAATACATATAGGGCGTAAATGACTTAAATTCTCCAGAACATGTATCGATATTTTTAAATTTTGCATGAAGATTATATTTTCTTTTTAAATCTTTTAATTTTTTTGAGGATATTTTTGATAGCTCTAAAACTCTATTGTCAGAAAAGCCAGCGGCTTTACATTTTTTATATAGATTAAGATTGAATTTTTTTTTCAATTCATTTTCAAGTTTTACAATTTCATTTATTTCCCTGATAAACCAATAGTCATATTTTGATTTTTTTATAACTGTATTAATGTTAATACCCTTTCTTAAGGCTTCAGCAATAATTAAAAATTTATTAGGAAGATTTTTTTCAAGAAGACTTTTAATTTTTTCTTTCTTCTTATCTTTTAAATCTTGACTTGAATTAAGGCCGTCTAAACCTATCTCTAGACTTCTAACAGCTTTTTGAAAAGACTCTTTGAAATTTCTTCCAATTGACATACATTCCCCAATTGATTTCATAGTGGTTCCAAGTTTTTCTTCTGTCTCATTGAATTTTTCAAATGTAAATCTTGGTATTTTTGTAACGATGTAATCAATTGTCGGTTCAAATGAAGCGGGTGTAATTTTAGTTATATCGTTCTTTAATTCATCCAAAGAATAACCAATTGCTAATTTAGCTGCTACCCTCGCAATTGGAAAACCAGTGGCTTTAGATGCTAAAGCTGATGACCTTGAAACCCTAGGATTCATTTCAATTACAACCATTCTTCCGTCTTTTGGGTTAACAGCAAATTGTACATTAGCCCCCCCTGTCTCAACACCTATTTCTCTGATAACACTAATAGAATCATTTCGCATTTTTTGAAATTCTTTGTCAGTTAGAGTTAATGATGGAGCAACGGTAATTGAGTCGCCGGTGTGGACACCCATTGGGTCAATATTTTCTATTGAACAAACAATTATACAATTATCGTTTTTATCTCTTATTACCTCCATTTCGTATTCTTTCCACCCAACTAAAGATTCTTCAATAAGAACCTCACTTATCGGCGATAAGCTAATACCTTTTTTTACAATATTTAAGAATTCATTTTTATTTTTTGCTGTTCCTCCACCCGAACCTCCAAGTGTAAAGGATGGTCTGATGATTACTGGAAACTTTAGGGCGTTTAGTACTTCTAATGCTTTTTCTAAGTTGCTTACAACAAAACCTTTAGGTGAATCTAGTCCAATTTTATCCATTGACCTTTTGAAAAGTTCTCTATTCTCTGCCTTTTCAATGACTGATTTAGTGGCACCAATAAGTTCTACTTTATATTTAGAAAGAATTTTTTTTCTTTGTAATTCTATTGACAAATTTAAAGCTGTTTGTCCTCCCATAGTTGAAAGTAATGCATCTGGACTTTCTTTTTTTATTATTTGTTCTAAAAAATGTGAATTAAGCGGTTCAATATATGTCTTATCTGCAAGATTTGGATCTGTCATAATTGTAGCTGGATTTGAATTCACTAGAATTACTTTATAACCTTCCTCCTTTAAAGCTTTGCATGCTTGTGCTCCAGAATAGTCAAATTCACAAGCCTGACCAATAACTATAGGCCCAGCGCCAATAATCATAATTTTTTTAATATCTTTTCTTTTAGGCATATTCTTCAACTAATTTTTCAAATTTATGAAATAAATACCTACTGTCTTGTGGACCTGGTGAGGCCTCTGGATGATACTGTACAGAAAAAAAAGGTTTTTTAACAATTTTTATTCCTGCAATAGTACCATCAAAAAGAGAAGAGTGTGTAATTTGCATGTTTTTTGGCAATTTTTTTTTTGAAACAACGAAACCATGATTCTGAACAGTGATTTCAACTTTTCCATTTGCATGATTTTTAATAGGGTGGTTTGCACCTCTATGTCCGTGATGCATTTTTTCTGTTTTTCCACCAAATAAAAGTGAAAGAATTTGGTGTCCTAAACATATTCCAAAAACAGGTATTTTAGTATTTTTAATTATAGATAAATTAATTTTTATTTTTTCAAATGTGGCTTTTGGGTCACCTGGTCCATTAGAGAGAAAAAAACCAACTGTATTTTTTTTTAAAATTTTTTCTATCTTAAAATCATGAGGAAAAACAATAATTTGATATTTACTTTGGTTAAGAATTTTTAGAATATTATTTTTTATTCCGTAGTCTAAAACAGATATAAATTTACCCTTAATACTTTCAAAATTAATAGGTATTTTTTTATTTTTATCCCATTTATAAATATATTTTGTTGACACTTGTGAGGCTAAATCAGTATTTTTCATGGAAGGAAAACTTGTTAATTCATTTTTTAAATAATCAACTCTTTTCAATTTATTTTTTGGGAAATGAATCAAAGCATTACATGCACCTTTATCTCTGATTATTTTTGTAAGTAATCTAGTATCAATACCTGTGATACATGCTTTTTTATTTTTTTTTAGCCAATTTTCAAAATCTTTTTCTGATCTAAAATTAGATGAGGGTGTAAGTTCATTATTTATAACACATGCTGAGGCATAAATTTTTTGGCTTTCAACATCCATTTTATTTGATCCTACTATTCCTATGTGAGGAAAAGTGAAAGTGATAATTTGTTTAAAATAAGAGGGATCAGTTAGAATTTCCTGGTAGCCAGTAATTGATGTGTTAAAACAGATTTCACCAAAGAAGTTTCCGTGATAACCGAAACCCTTCCCAAAAAAATGATGACCATTATTTAGTATCAGAACACAATCATCATTCTCGTTAATAGAGCCTTTAAACATCTGAGAGTTAATATACACAGAATAATTTTTTTCAAAAGTTGAAAATGAAATTTAATAGTTTTATTGATTTTTTTTACTTAATTAGATATGGATATCAATAATGACTTCTCTAAGAGAAAATATTAAAAGAAGTTTAGATGAAAATCTAAAAAAAAGAGATGATATTGCAACCTCAACACTACGTCTTATTTTAGCTGCAATTAAAGACAGCGATATTGAAAATAGAACAAAAAAAAAAGGAGATACTATTTCAGATCAGCAGATTCTTTTACTTCTTCAAAATATGATCAAGCAAAGAAAAGAAAGTGTTGATATTTATTCAAAAGCAGGAAGAACTGATCTTAAGAAAAGAGAGGAAAAAGAGATTGATATTATTAATTCATTCTTACCTAAACAAATCAAAACTGATGAACTTGAAAAAATTATAATTAAATCAATTTCAGAGATAGATTGCACTTCTATTAAAGATTTAGGCAAATTAATTAGTTTTCTAAAAAATGAATATCCAGGTCAAATTGATATGAAAGAGGTTGCTGATTTAGCTAAGAAAAATCTTAAATGAAAAGAAAAAGAATATCAGTAGAAGAATTATTAATACAATTTAATACTCGTTCAAAATTATCCGAATTAATCTCAAAATTCGTAACATTAAAACAAAGAGGTAATTCATTTGTAGGCAAATGTCCTTTCCATGATGAAAAAACACCTTCTTTTAATGTTAACGATAGTAAAGGCCTATATCATTGCTTTGGGTGTAAAGAAGGAGGTAATGCTATAACTTTCATACAGAAATTTAAAAATTTTTCTTTCACAGAAACAATTAAATATTTGTCAAATTACTTGGGAATTGATTTTGTATATGAAAATTCAGAAAAAATTAATTTAGACAATAAACTTTTTAGAATTTTAAGTTTAGCTAATGATTTATTTGTAAAAAACCTTAAAACCAATAATTCTGCAATTAATTATCTGAAATCAAGAAAAATAGATTTAAAATCAGTCGAGAAATTTCAGATCGGTTTTTGTCCTAGTGAAGAAAGGATGATAGATTATTTTAGTGATCTAGGAATTTCTCTGGAGGATTTAAAAAACACAGATTTATTTATAAATAAAGATGATAATAATTTTTTTGGAAGATTTAAGGGTAGAGTAACATTCCCAATATTTAATTATTCTAACAAAATTGTTGGATTTGGAGCAAGATCACTTGGAGCTTCAAAAATTAAATACATAAACTCTCAAGAAAGTTCTATATTTAAAAAAAGTGAAATTTTATTTGGACTTACTCAAAACCTTGAGGTTATAAAAAAAAACAAAGAACTTTTCTTAGTAGAGGGTTATATGGATGTGATTTCCATGTATCAAAATAATTTTAAATGCGCATTATCATCAATGGGAACTTCTTTATCTTCAAATCAAATTTATAAGTTGTGGAATTTAGTTGATGTTCCTTTTGTTTGTTTTGATGGTGATAAAGCGGGTCAAGAGTCATCAAAAAAAATTGCACTTAAAATACTTGAGTTTCTTTCTCCAGGAAAGTCATTCAAGTTTATTGTTTTACCACCCGAGTATGATCCGGATAGTTTTTTTAATAAAAATAATTATCATCATTTTAATTCTTTGAAAGACAACTCTGTAAGTTTGGCTGATTTTTTATGGAAGATTATAGTTGAGTCTTTTAATGATTTTAGCCCTGAATTTATTGCTAAAATTGATGAAACAATTAGATTCTTCTCAAATAAAATCAAAAATAAATCAGTATCGACAGAATATTTTAAGTTCCTTATGAATAAAAAAAATAAGTTTTTATGGGAAAAAAACTCTTTAAGAGATAAAAATTCCAAAGTTCTATTACAAAAAGCTCAAGGTCATATCAATGAAAAGCTTTTAATTGTTTACGCTTTTTTTGAAATAGAAATTTTTTTATCAATGATGGAAGATATAGTTAAAGTTAAACTTGAAAATTATAACTTGGAAAAAATAAAAAAAGATATTTTAATAGTTATTAGCTCAGAAAATGAATCTAAGGAAGGTCTAGTAGATAAATTAAAAAAAAAATATTCATCAATAATTGAAAAGTTAAATAATTTATATCAAACTCATCTTAAAGTTTTGGACAAGCCAGAAAAGATTAAACTTTTTATTCAAATATTAAATAATCTAAAATTACCAGGCTTAATTAAAGAAAAGGAAAAATTAAAAAAAAAAATTACTTATTCAACTGATAAAAATGAAATTTCAAAAATGATCATCGAATATAATTTACTAATTGAAGAAATAAATTTAATAAAAAAAAAACATTGAATATTATTCATTTGCTGTTCATTTACATAATGTATTAAAGCTGAAAATAATGTCTAAAAAAAAATTAAAAAAAGTAAATTCTGAAGAACCACTTATTTACAAGTCTGGTGAACTTTTAAAAAAACTAATTGCTAAAGGAAAAAGACAAGGCTTTTTAAAAAGAGATGAGTGTGAAAATATATTAGAAGAAGGTCAGTTTGAGGATAAAGATGAGTTCTATTCTAAAATTGAGAATCTCAATATCCAAATTTATGAAAACGATAGTGATGAGAACTCTTCAGAAGAAGAAGAAAATAGTGTAGAAATTAAATCAACTACAGAAAAAGATAATGATACTGGAAGAGCAGATGATCCCGTAAGAATGTATTTAAAAGAAATGGGAAATGTAGAATTGTTATCACGTTCTGGCGAAATTCAAATAGCAAAAAGAATTGAAAGTGGAAAAAAAAAAACTGAAGATGCTTTTTCTAGAAGCTTTATTTCAATGAACTCAATTTTTGATTTTTTTGAGGAATATAAAAAAGAACAAAGACAGCTCAGAGATTTTATAGACCTAGATTCGACGTTTAGGTCAATTAATGGCTTGCAAGATGATTTTGAATCACTTGAAATAGATAATGAAACTATTTTTGAAGATGATAATAAAGAAGATCCCGAAAAAAATTCTGATGAGGAAACAGAATTTGATTCAGAAGAAGAGAGTGAAGACACAAATGATGTTTCAGACTTATCCATATTGGAGAAAGAGGAGAGTCTAAAACCTGTAATTGTTGAAAACCTTCAAAATTTTTCAAAAAACTTCAAAAAATATCAAAAAATTCGATCTGATTATATTCAATCAAAAACCTCAAACAAAAAAGTTGATCTGAAGGTTATCAGTAAAATCAGAACTAACGAGCAAAATATTTCTAACTTAATTTGTGGCTTATTTATAAATCAATCAAGAATAGATGATGTGGTTGAGAAACATAAGAAATTTAATTTTAAAATTATTTCAATGCATAATAAGCTTTTAAGTATTTCCAAGAAACTTAAAATTAAAGGTGAAGACTTTAAAAATGAATTTAACAAAAATAAACTCAATAAAAATTGGCTTAAAAATCTTAAAAAGAAAACGGATAAAAAGTGGAAAGCTTTCGCAGAAAATGATGAGACTGTAATTATAACATCTGAAATGAAGGATGTCGTAAACAATTACTTAATGACCACTGATGAAATTACAGAAATTTACAAGGCAATAAATGAAGGGGTTGTTGAGTCTGGAAAAGCAAAAAAAGAAATGATTGAAGCAAACTTAAGACTAGTGATATCAATAGCCAAAAAATATACGAATCGAGGCCTTCAATTTCTTGATTTAATTCAAGAAGGTAACATTGGGCTAATGAAAGCAGTAGATAAATTTGAATATAAAAGGGGATATAAATTTTCAACTTATGCTACATGGTGGATAAGACAAGCAATTACTAGATCAATTGCTGATCAAGCCCGAACTATAAGAATACCTGTTCACATGATAGAAACAATAAGTAAGCTTGTCAGAGTTTCAAGACAAATACTTAATGAAAACGGTGTTGAACCTCAACCCGAAGAGCTAGCTTCAAGGTTAGGTATGCCTATTGAAAAAGTAAGAAAAGTTTTAAAAATTGCAAAAGAACCAATAAGTTTAGAAACCCCTGTTGGTGATGAAGATGACAGTCATTTAGGTGACTTCATTGAGGACAAAGCAATTAAGCTTCCACTAGATGCTGCTATTCAAAACAATCTTCGTGAAGCTACAACAGGTGTCTTATCAACTTTAACGCCCCGTGAGGAGAGGGTATTAAGAATGAGATTTGGCATAGGAATGAATACAGATCATACCCTAGAGGAAGTAGGACAACAATTTTCCGTAACAAGAGAAAGAATAAGACAAATTGAAGCAAAGGGTCTTAGAAAACTTAAACATCCAAGTCGATCTAGAAAATTAAGAAGCTTTCTTGATAACTAGTTAAAACCTCCTTACGATAAATTCTGAAAAAAAAAGCTTTGTAAGATAATAATTAAGAGATTATTATGTTTACTGATCCAAGTAATACTCCAATTAGGCCCGTAGTTCAGTTGGTTAGAACGCACCGCTCATAACGGTGTTGTCGGGGGTTCAAGTCCCTCCGGGCCTACCAAAATTTTCACTCAATTTAAAAAAATTGATTTAAAAAAAATAAAAATTAGTTTAAAATTCACTTAATAAATATTAGGGGAGATTTTATGAGTACTTTAGTCTATTGGGCTTTTTTTTCTGGCGGTATTGCTGCCTTTTCGCTTACTTTGGGTTCACTTGTAGGCTTAACGTTAAGAATACCATCTTATATAATTGGAATTTTGGCAGCTTTTGGAGCAGGGGCATTGTTGTCAGCTCTTGCTATCGAATTGGTAGCTCCTACTGTTGAACATCTTGTTACGGCAGAAACACCTCAAGAAATTGATGAAAGTAAACATAGTTTTTTCGTATTGATAGGTGGATGTATCGTTGGAGGACTTCTTTTTGTTCTTTTGGATCAGCTTATTGGTCAAGGTGGAGGTTATCTTAGAAAAACAGCATATATTATTTCCAAATCTGCAATAAAAAAGGAAAAGTTCTTTCGCGAAACTCTGGAAGATATCTGTAATATTCCAATGTTTGCTTCAGTTAGCCCTGAGGACATAGAGGCGATATTAATAAGGCTAAAGCCTAGATTATATAATGATGGTGATAAAGTTTTTTCCCGAGGTGATACAGCACAGGCTATGTTTATAGTTCACTATGGAAAGTTAGCTGTCGACAGTCCCGATCACAGAGATATAGAACTTGAAAAAGGTTCAATTGTTGGTGAGATGGCCTTATTGAATAACACAAAGAGACCATCAGACGTAAGAGCTCTTGAAAAAACAGAACTTCTAGTTTTAACTGCTGACGACTTTCATGAGTTAAGGAAAATGATACCTGAATTTGATGAAGCAGTAAAAACACTTGCCACACAAAGACACCAAGAAAATATTACATTTCTAGAGCAAGATAACTTAGAAAGAAAAAACTGGACCGATCAGGCTATGAAGGCAATTAGCTTAGGAACGGGTCAACAACTTCCAACGAGAACCGATCTTCAAAAGGATCATGATTCGCATAGTCACGCGGCTATGGCTATTTGGTTGGGAATAGCTCTTGATGCAATTCCAGAGAGTATTGTGATTGGTATAGCTATATTTGGAACAGCTGCCGCTCAGGCTGCTAATGGAATAGAACCAACATTTTTAAGCGTATTGCCTTACACATTTATTGCTGGACTATTCTTGTCAAATTTTCCTGAAGCTTTATCCAGTTCTGCTCAAATGCAAAAACAAGGAATGAGCTTTACAAGAGTATTATCTCTTTGGTCAAGTCTTGTTATTCTCACAGCAGTTGGCGCAGCATTTGGAGCTTACATTGGTGATTCGATAAGTCATGGTAGTTTGGTCTTTATTGAAGGTATAGCAGCTGGAGCAATGCTAACCATGATTTGTTCAGCGATGCTTCCTGAGGCGTCGCACTTATCAGACAATAATTTAGTTGGTTTATCAACACTCGGGGGTTTTATTTGTTCAATTATGTTTAAACTTCTAGAATAAGAGTTTAAAAAAAGTTTAAAGATTAAGTTTAAGAACCAGCAGATTTTTTTTCCATCTCAGCAATTAAGCCTTTAACACCATTAGGGTTATTCTTAATTACTGATAAAAATTCTGCTCTTTGTGTTACCAACATACTTACACCATCGATGTTAACGTCAAGAACCTTAAATTCTTTATTTTTATTTAAGTACATTTTCCACATCATTTTTAAAGTCGGTCCATCCTTATTTTCAATATCCATCTTTACGTTATAGTAGTTATTTTCAAATAATGAATCGGTTGCTTTGAAGGTTCCCTCCCAACCCTTAAACTTAGGAGCATAGGTTACGACAATATATTTATTGAATGATTTAACAAATTGTTTTTGTATATTTTTGTCTATAGTTCTCCAGTACCTTCCCAAAACAAATCGGGATATATAATAGTTATCAAAGGTAGAAAGGTAGAGTTTTTTAAAGTTTTGTAATCTTTGGTTGTCAGAAATATTTACGTCAGAAACTTTTTCAACAACTTCTTTTCCGAGATTTTCAACAAAAGATTTACTTTTATCAGTTAATCCACCAGAAATAGTAATGGTTGGGGTAAGAAGTAAGAAGGTTAGTACGAATCTTTTCAGCATACCCTATTCAATACCTTATTCGATTAAGTTAACTCTCGAACCACTAAATCCTGGATATGTAGATGAGGGCATTAAGCCATTATAAACTCTTGGTGCATAACCAGAAGTGTTTCTAGCTCCTGGATAATTAGAGGAAGGCATTAACCCAACATCATTTTTAGCTACTTTTTTTACTATTTTTTTAAGATTGCTTGAAGGTGTTTTAATTTCAGCAACTTTCTTAGGTTTGTCTTCTTTAATTATCTCACTAGGCTCTATGCTAACTTCTGTTGAAACTTCAGAATCATCAATTATTTGATCAACGTTCTCAGTGCTTTTAACAGGTAGATCGAGTAAAGAGGATGATTCTTCTAGTTCGCCGCTTATTTCTTTCTTTCTCTTTTGTCTATAAAGACTTCTCATAGTGGCATAAAAATCAAGAGAGCTGGCTTTCATTTCGTCAACATAATCCAAATATTTTTCTCTAGTCGTGACTCCCCTTACCGTTGGTCCAGATAATCTGGCCTCTAATCCAATATTATTCATTCTGTATGTGAAGGATAATGGGTTAAAAACAGTATCTACGCCCAGGCCGATAGAGTCTCTGACACTAGAAGGTCCAAATATGGGTAACATAACGTAAGGTCCATCAGGTACACCCCATGTAGCAAGTGTTTGTCCGAAATCTTCTACAACCGTAGGAATACTCCCAAATTCTTGTTTACTGGCGACATCAAACATACCTCCTAAGCCAAAAGTCATATTAATTAAAAATTTTGCCAAAATATTACCAATGCTCTCTCTGTTTAACTGTAAGATTGCATTGGCAAGGCTAATTGGTGCTTGAGCAGTAGAAGCAAGATTAGATAGAGGTTTTCTAGGTAAATCAGGTATTTTACGCCACCCTTTAGCCACGGGTTTGAAAAAATTATCGTCTAAAACATTATTAAACTTAAATATATTCCTGTTTGTGCTCTCAAAAGGATCATTCTCGGTATCAGCTGAGAAGCTTGAAAGCGGTAAAACAAGGGCTACAAGGAGAACAAGGAACTTTGATCGAATATTTTCAAAAAAATTAAACATGTCTAACAAAATAATTAAAATTAATCTATTAATTTAAAGCATAATATAATAAAAAAATAAACTATAAAATTTTATTATTTTAAATAAATTTTACAGTACTTAATTATGAAACAATCGAAAGTCAATGTATCCTTTGAATTTTTCCCTCCTAAGAACGAAGGAGCCATATCTTCTCTATGGCACAATATTAACCGACTTGAACCACTGAAGCCAAGGTTCATTTCAGTTACCTATGGTGCTGGCGGCTCGACAAGAGAAAATACTCATGATTTAGTTAAGCAAATAAAAAAAAAAACTAATTTGCAACCAGCTGCTCATTTGACATGTATTAATTCAACTAAGGAGGAAATAGAGTCTATTGCAAACGATTACTGGTTATCAGGTATTAAGCATATTGTTGCATTAAGAGGTGATCTACCAAAAAATAACGATGGAATAAAAAGTGACTTTAAATATGCAACTGATTTAATAAGTTTTCTCAGAAAGAAATATGATTTTGAAATTACTGTTTCAGCTTACCCTGAAACTCACCCCGACTCTGACTCAATGGAACAGGAGTATGATATTCTTAAAAAAAAAATTGATTTAGGTGCTACAAAGGCAATTACTCAATTTTTTTTTGATGTTGAATATTATTTTAAATTCATTGATGGTGCTGTAAAAAGAGGTATAAGAATACCTATAATCCCTGGTATTCTTCCTGTAACTAACTGTAAGAGAACCATTGAATTTGCAAAAAAAATGAACTGTAAGATGCCCAAAAAATTGAAAAATATGTTTGAAGGTTTAGATTCTGATAATGAGACAAGAAAGTTAGTCGCAGCAACTATAGCGTATGATCAATGTGACAAATTGATTGGTGGAGGAGTGAAGGATTTTCACTTTTACACTTTAAATAGAGCAGATCTTTCTTTTGCTATTTGTCATATTTTAGGTGTAAAGCCAAAGGCTCAAATATGACAAATATTAAAACAATAGAAAAAATTCTTCAGGAAAAGATTCTAATTTTAGATGGACCAATGGGAACTATGATTCAGGAAAAAAAACTAAATGAAGATGATTTTAGAGGAAAAAAATTTACCAATTCAAAGAAAAATCTAAAAGGGAATAATGATTTATTGAATATTACTCATCCCGACCTGATTTATGAAATTCATAAAAAGTATTTGGAAGCAGGCGCGGATATTATTGAAACCAATACATTTAACTCAACGAAAATATCTCAAAAAGACTACGATTGTGAGGATTTTTCCTATGACCTTAATTTTCAAGGTGGCTTAATAGCAAGAAAGGCAGTAGATGACTTCTTAAATAAAAACCCTGAACAAAAAAAACTTGTTGCTGGTGTTCTAGGACCAACTAATAGGACCTGTTCAATGTCACCTGATGTAAATGATCCCGGTTTTCGAAATGTTGATTTTGATGTACTCAGAGAAGATTACATAGTTTCTATTGAAGCATTAATAAAAGCAGAGGTTGATTTAATTTTAATTGAAACAGTTTTTGATACTTTAAATGCTAAAGCTGCATTAATCGCACTAAGTGACATTGAGAGAGAAAAAAATATTAAGGTACCTCTTATGGTTTCAGCTACAATTACAGATTTATCAGGTAGAACTTTATCAGGACAAACCTTAGAGGCCTTCTATAACTCAATTATGCATTCAAACCCGGTCAGTGTTGGTTTAAATTGTGCTCTTGGACCAAAAGAGCTTGAGTCTCATCTTGTGGAATTAGATAGGATTTCAGAATTTTTCATAAGTATACATCCTAATGCAGGGCTTCCTAATGCTTTTGGAGGATATGATGAGACACCTGAGTCAATGGCAAAATTTGTTAAAAAATGGGGAGAGAATTGTTATATTAATATTGTCGGTGGTTGTTGTGGTGCAACACCTGAACATATTAAACTTATGAAACAAGTTACTAAAAATTTAAAACCAAGGAAACGACTTAAAAAAGACAAATATATGAGACTTTCTGGGCTCGAGGCATTTAATTACTAATGATGAAGAAAAATATAAACTTTATTAATATTGGTGAAAGGACCAATGTCACTGGTTCGGCTAAATTCAAAAAATTAATTATGTCAGACAACTTTGATGAAGCTGTCTCAGTTGCAAAAGATCAAATTGAAAATGGTGCCCAAATAATAGACATAAATATGGATGAGGGATTGCTTGATTCCGAAAAAGCAATGGAAAGATTCCTAAATCTTATTTCTGTTGAACCAGATATTGCAAAAGTTCCCTTTATGATTGATTCTTCCAAGTGGTCAGTAATTGAAAGAGGACTTAAATGTGTTCAGGGTAAGGCTATTGTTAATTCTATAAGTCTTAAAGAGGGAGAAAAAGAATTTATAGAACAAGCAATAATGGTAAAAAACTTTGGGGCAGCAGTTGTTGTTATGGCTTTTGATGAAGAAGGTCAGGCAGATTCTACAGAAAAAAAATTTAAAATTTGTTCAAGAGCATATAAAATTCTTACAGAGAAAGTAAGGTTTCCTCCTGAGGATATAATTTTTGATCCAAATATTTTTGCAGTAGCCACTGGAATTAGTGAACATAATAATTACGCTAATGATTTTTTTGAAGCTACCAAGCTGATTAAAGCAGAACTCCCTGGATGCAAAGTTTCAGGAGGTGTTTCAAATGTTTCTTTTAGTTTTAGAGGAAACAATAGAGTTAGAGAGGCTATGCACTCTTGCTTTTTATATCATGCAATCAATGCGGGTTTAGATATGGCAATTATCAATGCTGGGCAAATAACAATTTACGAACAAATACCACTGGATTTAAAAGATAGTATTGAAGACGTTTTATTTAATCGCTCGGATAATGCCACAGATAGACTAATAGATCTTTCAAAAAAGTATTCTCAAGACAAAACAGATAAGAAGAAGATAACTAAGGAATGGAGAAAAAAAAATTCGGAGGAAAGAATTAAATATTCTTTGATAAATGGTATTAATGATTTTATTGAAAATGATACTGAGGAATTAAGGAAAAAATTCAATAAACCTCTAGAAATTATTGAAGGACCGTTAATGGATGGTATGAATGTAGTCGGTGATTTGTTTGGTTCAGGTAAAATGTTTTTACCTCAAGTAGTTAAATCCGCAAGAGTCATGAAACAGTCAGTAGCGTATTTGCTACCTTTTATGGAAAATGAAAAAAAAAATCAGGATTTATCTAAAGGGAAAATTTTGCTTGCGACCGTTAAAGGAGATGTTCATGATATAGGAAAAAATATTGTAGGAGTTGTTCTTCAATGTAATAATTTTGATGTAATTGATCTTGGTGTGATGGTTCCTTGCCAAAAAATAATTGACACTGTCATATCTGAAAATGTTGACTTAATTGGTCTTTCTGGATTAATTACTCCAAGCTTGGATGAGATGTGTTTTGTAGCCACTGAATTATCTCGAAATAAAATTGATAGACCATTACTTATTGGAGGCGCAACAACGAGTAAGATACACACAGCAGTTAAAATTGCTCCCTTATACTCTAATGGAGTATGTCATGTAACTGATGCATCAAAAGCTGTAACTGTTGCTAGTAAATTAATTTCAAAAAATAAATGTAGACCTTTTATAGAGGAATTAAATAGGGAATATTCTAATTTAAGAACTTCCTATTTCAAAAAAGATAATAAAAAAGAAAACTCCATTGAGAAATGTAGAAAAAATAAATTTAAGTTTAATTGGAAAAATTATAAACCACATGTCCCTAAACTTTTGGGTCTTAAAACAAACTATCACATTTCTGTTGAAAAAATTGAAAAATTTATCGACTGGAAACCATTTTTTCAATCATGGGAGTTGCATGGAAATTTCCCTGAAATACTTAATGACGAAAAAGTTGGAAAAGCCGCAAAAGATTTATGGAATGATGCAAAAAAAATGCTTAATAAATTAAAAAAAAATAAAATCATTTCTCCAAGTTCTGTAATTGGATTTTGGCCAGCTAATTCGGAAGGTGACGATATTTTTATTTTTAAGGATAATTCTAGAAAAAAAATTCTAAAAAAGTTACATTTTCTTAGGCAACAGGTCAGTAGAGAAAACTCAAATAGACCTAACTTTTGCTTATCAGATTTTGTTTCACCAACCTCGTCAAAGATTGAAGATTTTATTGGTGGTTTTTTGGTCACAGCTGGTGATGGTATTGAAAAACTATCTAAAGAGTATGAGGATAAGAAGGATGACTACAATGCAATTATGGTAAAAGCTCTAGGAGATAGAATTGCAGAAGCATTAGCTGAAATGATGCATGCGGAGGTCAGAAAAAAATACTGGGGATATGCTAAAGAAGAAAACTTAAGTAATGAGCAGTTAATAAAGGAAACTTACAGAGGAATCAGGCCTGCACCTGGATATCCTGCATGTCCGGATCATACTGAAAAAACAACTTTATTTGAATTACTGGAAGTTTCCAAAAATCTTAAAGTAAAGCTTACTGAATCTTTTGCAATGAGTCCTGCAAGTTCAGTTTCAGGTCTTTACTTTTCTCATCCAGATGCCTCATATTTTGGAGTTGGTAAAATTAACAAAGATCAAGTATCAGATTATGCAAATAGAAAGGGTGTAACACTTAAATATATTGAAAAATGGCTTGGTCCTAACTTAAGCTATTCTCCAAAGAAAGCAGCATGAGTCTGGTTGAAGAAAAATTAATTGTTCCCGAACCTGATTTTATTTCAGGTTTAAATTCTGAACAAAAAAAAGCTGTAATTAATATAGATGGTCCTCTATTAGTTCTATCTGGTGCTGGAACTGGGAAAACAAAAGTTTTGACTACAAGATTAGCAAATATAATTCATTCAAGAAAAGCTAGTATTTTTAATATTCTTTGCGTTACATTTACTAATAAAGCAGCTTTTGAAATGAAATCTAGAGTTGAAAAAATTTTAAAACAGCCGGTTGAAGGAATGTCAATAGGAACTTTTCACTCCATTGGAGCTAAATTTTTAAGAAAGCACTCTAGCTTAATTGATATAAAAAATGACTTTACAATTTTAGATACAGAAGACCAACTTAGACTTGTTAAACAAGTAATTTCATTTTTAGATCTCGATCCAAAGATTTTTGTTCCAAAGAGTTTTCTCTACATGATTGATCAAATGAAAAACTATGGTTTATCTTACGATGAAATTGCTAATCACGAATTTGAGCATAAAACCAAAGGTAAGCTTAGCAAAGTTTATAAATTATATCAGCAGAGGTTAAAAATTTACAACTCTGTTGACTTTGGTGATCTTATCTTATTACCACTAAAAATATTAAGACAGAATTCTGAAATCTCAGACCTTTACAATAAAAAGTTTAAGTACATTCTTGTTGATGAATATCAAGATACTAATGCTGCTCAGTACATGTTACTAAGATTATTATCAAGTGAAAGAAAAAATATTTGCTGCGTAGGTGATGAAGATCAATCAATTTATGGTTGGAGAGGTGCTCAACTAAAAAATATTTTAAATTTTGAAAATGATTTTAAAGGTGCCCAAATAATAAGATTAGAACAAAATTATAGGTCAAGTGGAAATATTTTAGATGCAGCCTCAAGCCTTATTTCAGAGAATAAAGAAAGAATTGGTAAAAAATTATGGACTTCAGATCCTACTGGAGAACCCGTTGAAGTAATAAATCTTGAAAATGACGAAATGGAAGCATTTTTTGTTTCTGAAAGAATAGTTAATTTACAAAATATGGGGGTTAGATTATCAAAGATGGCTATTCTCACAAGAGCTAGTTTCCAGTTTAAAGACTTGGAGGATAGATTTATTAGAGAAAATATTAAATATAAAGTTGTCGGAGGATTAAGGTTTTATGAAAGAGCAGAAATTAAAGATGCTCTTGCCTTTTTCAGATTGTTAGTAAAAAGTGATGACAATTTATCTTTTGAAAGAATTATAAATATACCAAAGCGAGGCTTAGGCTGAGTTTTTTCAAGAAAGCTAAATGATTTTGCAAAAAATAATAATTTATCCCTATTTGATTCACTTAGAAAATATGTAGAAACAGAAACATTATCAAAAAGTCCTTATGATAACATAAAAAAGTTTTTAACAGTGTTGGACAAGCATAAAGAAATGCTCAAAAATCAAGATCATTATGAAGTTGCTGGGTCATTGCTGGATGATATTGGTTATACGGATATGCTTAAAAACGAAAAAACCATTGAATCTGAGGGAAGGTTAGAAAATTTGAAAAAGCTAGTTGTTGATATAAGAAACAGAAGTACACTGAATGAATTTCTTGATGAAGTCAGTTTACTAACAGACGTATCTAATGAAAGTGAAGGTACGGAAAAAATTTCAATTATGACTTTGCATAGTGCTAAAGGATTAGAATTTGATTATGTTTTTTTACCTGGGTGGGAAGAAGGAATTTTTCCAAATCAGAGAAGCCTAGATGAAAATGGTAATAAAGGTTTAGAGGAAGAAAGAAGATTAGCATATGTTGGAATTACTAGAGCAAGAAAACAACTTAGTATTTCATTTGTTAACTTTAGAAAACAATATAACTACAATATTTATCGATCTATTCCATCAAGATTTTTATCAGAATTACCAAAAAAAAATTGTGAATTAAAGCTTAACCAAAGTTTGAAAGAGAAAAGATTAAAGAAAATTGACTATATCAAAAGTAATGAATTTGAAGTAGGTACTTTAGTTAAACATGATGATTTTGGAGAGGGAAAAGTTTTAGGAATAAATGGAAAAAAACTGCAGGTTAAGTTCAAGCGATTTGAAGAAATAATGAATATCTTTTCAGACTTTGTTAAAAAACAGTAATGTTTTTTAAGATTTCAATAAATATTTCAGATAAAAGGTTTAGAGAATTAAAATTAGAAAATTTGTTTGAAAATTTATGTTTCAATAAAATTAAAAAAAATTGGAGTGTAGAAATTTTAACAAAAGATTTGATTAGGGATAAGTTTTTTATTTCAAAATTGCTAGAGATAAAAAATTTAAAAATTAAAAAGTTAAAAATTAAAAGTTTGATCAGTTATAGTAAAGATTCAAATTCTAGTGTCGATACAAAAAAATTTCACATTTCAAATTTTAAAAAAAAAGTATCAAAAAGACATATTTTTATTCCTGCTAGCACAGCTTTTGGAACCGGTTCACATCCAAGTACATTTTCAGCAATATGTAATCTTGAAAAAATTTTTAAAAAAGGAGAATTGAAAAAATTAAGTTATATAGATGTAGGAACCGGAACAGGTATTTTAAGTTTTGTTATTTATAAATTGTCCAATAAAAAAATAAATGCAACAGATTTTGATTTGGAATCACAAAGGTGCTTTAACAGAAATGCAAAATTGAATTCAATTGCTAACTTTATGTTTTACAGATGTTATGGTCTAAATAATCATTATCTTAAAAAAAAAAAGTTTACTTTAATAGTATCCAATATACTTTTACTTCCTTTAAAAAAGCTTGCAAAAGATTTTAAAAAACATCTTGTTAGTGGTGGGATTTTAATTATATCAGGAATTCTTCAAAGTCAAAAAAATGATATTGTAAATTATTATAGTAAATTTAATTTAAAATTAGTAAAAAGTACATATATTGATGGCTGGGTATCTTTAATTTTTAAAAAATATGCGATCTATTAATGACAATTTAAAAACTCTATGTTCTTTTTTAAAAAAAAAGAAAACTGATTACTATTTTATTTCCACTAGTGATGAGTATTTGAATGAATACGTTCCAGAATATAACATGAGACTAAAATGGCTTACAAATTTTTCTGGATCTAATGGCTATGCATTATTATCCGAGGAAAAAAATTTTTTTTTTACTGATGGCAGATACTTACAACAAGCCAAAAAAGAACTTCCAAAAAGTTTCAAAATTTTTGATTTAAATAAGGAAAATTTAATTAATTTTTTTGCTGGATTTAAAAATAAAAAAATACTTACGGATACAAAGTGTTTCTCTAAAAATTTAATTTTCGAAATTTTAAAAAAACTTCAACAATCAAATAGTAAACTTATTCATGATAGAAAAAATTTGATAGATTATATTTGGTTGGAAAAACCAAAAGAAGATACAGAAAAGTTTTTTATTTTAGAAAAAAAAAAATGTGGTGAGTCTTTTGAAGAAAAGCTTAAGAAAATAAGACCGGTAGATAATAAAATTTTGGTTATTACATCCCCTGAATCTCTGTGTTGGTTATTAAATATTAGAGGATATGATTTAGAAAATACTCCTTTAGTTTTTTGTAGAGCTATAATTACAAAAAATAATTTTGAGTTTTATGTTAATAAAAAAAAAATACCCATAGATTTTATATCTAACTATAAAAATATTAAAATATATGAAATATCTTTATTTGAACAAAAGTTGAAAAAATTAAGTAAAAAAAAAATACAAGTTGATAATCAACTTTCTTATTTTTTTTACAAAACTTTAGAAGGTAATAAACTATTATTTAAAGATGATCCATGTAAAATTTTAAAATCTCAAAAGAATAGAGTTGAGATTTTACAATCTAAGTCAGCGCATTTAAATGATGGAATTGCTTTGGTGAAGTTTTATTATTGGTTGGAAGAAAATTATAAAGAAAAAAAAATAACTGAATTTATAGCTGCAGAGAAACTTGAAAAATTTAGAAAAGAGAACAATAATTTTTTTTCTCCGAGCTTTCCCACTATATCAGCTACAGGGGCGAATGGTTCAATTATTCATTATAAACCAAATAGAGAAAGCCAGATTTTAAAAAAAGGAGAAATATATTTATGTGATTCCGGTGGTCAGTATTTTGGTGGGACAACAGATATTACTAGAACAATATTTTTGGGTGATAACCCACCTGATAAGTTAAAAGTAATTTATACTAAAGTTTTGTTGGGACATTTGAATATTTCCATGTTGAAGTTTCCAGCTGGTACTAGAGGTTATCAATTAGATTCTATCGCAAGATACAACTTATGGAATAACGGGTTAGATTACAATCATGGAACTGGCCATGGGGTTGGAAGTTTTTTAGGTGTTCACGAAGGTCCACAGTCTATATCAAAAAATCCTAATAATGTATCTTTGAAGCCGGGAATGATAATTTCTAACGAACCTGGTTACTATAAAAATAAATCCTTTGGTGTAAGAATTGAGAATTTAGTTTTAGTCAAAAAATCATTGTTTGAGAATTTTTTAGAATTTGAAACACTATCAATGTTTCCCTATGAATTAAAATTGATTGATTTTGACTTGCTTAATAATAATCAAAAAGATTGGATTAATGCTTATCACAATCAAGTTTACTCTAAAATATCAAATTTCCTCGATAAAAAACATTGTGACTGGTTAAAGAAGAAGATTAAAATAAAAAACTAGTTTTCAATTAATTTTTTTGCTGCCTTCATCGCTTCCTCAGTTATTACTTTTCCAGAAAGCATTCTTGCGACTTCTTTTATTTTTTCTTCAGAGTTTATTTTCATTACATTTATTTTCGTATCCTGATCTTTATTGATTTTCTTTACAACAAAATGTTCTTTACCATATGCTGCTACTTGAGGTGAATGAGTTACAACGATAACCTGTCTTGATCCACCTAACTTTTTTAATCTTTCTCCGACAGAAGAGGAAACGGCTCCACCTATACCACTATCAACTTCATCAAAAACCATTACTGTTTGGTTTTTCTTTTGCGCAATAACTTTGATAGCAAGTGCAAATCTACATAGCTCACCACCAGAGGAAATATTCTTAATCAAACCCATCTCAGATTTTGGATTCGTTTGTATTTTAAATGTAACCTTATCAATTCCAAAATTACTTGGCTCACAGTGTTCTATGAAAGTTTGAAATTTAGCGTTTTCAAGTTTTAGTGCTGGTAATTCTTTATTAATGTCTTCATCAAGCTTTTTAGCGCAATTTTTTCTAGCTTCTGAAATTTCGTTAGCCATTTGTATGTAATTCCCTTTGATTTCTTTATAGTATTTTTCTTTTTCAATTAATATTTCGTCAAAGTTTTTTAGCTTATCTAATTCTGTATTTAACTTTTCAAAAAAACTTACTAAATCGTCCGCTTTACAATTATGTTTTTTTGCTATTTTTTTGTAGATTTGTATTCTATCTTCAATTTCTTCTAATTTATTAATATTGAAGTCCTGATTCATTAAATTATTAATATTATTGGAAACTTCTTTTGTTTCTAAAAAAATTGAATTTAGATTTTCTATATCTTTTTTAGAATTATCATCCAGTAAATGTTCAATGCCTTTAAGTGAGCTTAAAACTTTTGAAAATAAAGCCTCTATACCTGGGGGGGTCTCGGAATAAAAATTGTCTGTTACAGAGTTTAAGGTTTCTGTAATCTTTGCAGAGTTTTGTAAAACTACTTTTTTACTTATTAAATCTTGAAATTCATTAATAACTGGATTTAAAGTTCTGAGTTCATCAAGGTCATATTTTATATTTTCTTTAATTTTTTGTTGATCTTGTTTTTCTTCATTTAAATTTTCAAAGTCTTTTTTTGCTTTTGTAAAGTCTTTCCATAAAGTATTTAATTTATCTAAGTTTTTATAGTAGGCACCAAAGTCATCTAAAATATTTATATGAGTAGTTGTATCTAGCAGACCCTGCTCAGAAAATTGACTATGAATTTCAATAATATCATTAAATAGGAGTTTTAGTGTACTAGATGTGACAAGGTTTTCATTTATAAAGCATTTACTTCTACCATCATCTGAAATAGTTCTTTTTACTAGGATTTCGTCTTCACAATTGATTTCTAATTCTTCAAGTTTTTTTTTTACAAAAAAGAAACTTTTGATATCGACTAATGCCGAAACACTTAAAACTTTTCCATTTTCTGGTCTTAATCCAGATTTTGCTCTTTCACCAGTAATTAAATTTAGAGAATCTAATATCATTGATTTACCAGCTCCAGTTTCACCTGTTAAAACACACAAACCTTTATCCAATGACAAATCAATCTCATCAATCAATAATAAATTTCTTATTGATAATAATTTTATCATTTTACATTAAATCAAAATCGTCAATGTTAAGCTTTTTAAGATCAAGTTCTTTCTTTTTAAACTTAATAAAACCCGCTTTTTTTAAAACTAGTTGTTTCGCTTCCTTGACCCACATACTTTTTTTAAAGTTATATTCAAGTATTCTATAAAGATATATTGCCTGTTTGCTTAATCCTAAAGAAATATAACATTCGATTAATCTAAATATTGCTTCTGGTATGTGTGTACTTTTTTTAAATTCTGATAGGATTTTTTTGTATCTTTTTATACTCGCTAAATAAAAGCCTTGAGATTGGTAGAATTTTGCAATTTCTACTTCTCTTGCAGCTAAGTGATTGTTTAGAGTGTTTAAATGACCGATGGATTTTCTTGCATATCTTGATTTGGGAAATTTATTAATCAACGCCCTAAATTCTTCAATTGCTTTCTCTGATGTTCTCTGATCAAAGTTTACCGCTGGCATTCTTTCATAATATGAGTAAGCTTTAAGATACATTGCATATGGAATAGACTCGTGATCAGGGTTAAGTTCTATAAATTTTGTAAGAGTGAGAATTGCTTCCTCATACTCATTAGCCATATACTGTGCAAAGCCAGACATGAGTTGACTTTTTGAAGATAAACTAGAGTATGGGTGAATGATCTCTAGTTCAGTGAAAATCTCAACGGCATTTTCAAAGTCTTTAGCTTTTAAATAATTCATTCCTTCTTTGTAAAGAACAATATCGCTTTTATTACTCACAGAGTTTATGTTAGTCTTGCTTGATGAAGAGCAAGAAAACAAAACTAAAAGAAACGAAAATACTAAAATATGCTTTAGCATGTTCAATATTATTAATATTTTTTATTTTTTTTGAAAGGTTTATTTTAAAATTAGTTGGAGCAAACTAACTCCCAATTTTCTTGAGATTCAAAAATCTTTTTAAGAAGCATTATATTTAAGCTGTGCCCACTGTGTGAAGTGTAAAAGGACCCTAGCATTCTAAAGCCCGATAGGGACATATCTCCAATAAAGTCTAAAACTTTGTGTCTTACAAATTCGTCAGAAAATCTAAGTCCATCTTTATTTAGTATTTTTGTATCATCTAACACGACAGCGTTATCAAGACTACCTCCTAAAGCTAATTTCATAGACCTAAGTTTTTCTACATCTTTTAAAAAACCAAATGTTCGAGCATTACATATTTGTGATTTATAAATATCAGGTGTTAACACTAAGGAAATTGATTGTTTTCCTATTAACTCGTGATCATAGTTTATTTCACATGAAATCATAGTTTGTTCAAAAGGAGAAACTCTTGCAACTTTGCACCCCTCTTTTACTTCAATAACTTTTTTTATTCTAATAAAGTTTTTGAACTCTGACTGTTCATCAAAACCAGAAATTTCTAACTTTTTAACAAAATCATGAGAGGAGCCATCACAAACCGGGATTTCATTACTATCTAAGTCAATAAATATATTATCAACTTCCAATCCATAGCAAGCTGATAAAATGTGCTCAACAGTTGAAATAGTATTTCCTTCTTTATCAGACAGTAAAGTACAAAGTTGGGTTGATTTTACATTTCTAAAATCTGCCTTAAGGTTTAATGTTTTGTTTGGCTTTTTGATCCTAAACACATAACCAGTATTAGACGGAGCTGGTTTTAACGTCATCGCAACATTATTTCCAGTGTGTAGGCCGATACCTTTAATGCATATATCTTCTTTTATTGATCTTTGTTTTTTCGCGACAACAAGCCTTGGAGGAGTCGAAATAGAGGTATTTGCTTTATCATCAATTTTTAATTTGGTCTTTAACACATCTAAATCATAAAAAATTACAAAATTAATGGCAATTCACAAAAAGTTTCATTTTGTTTCAATGCTAGGCATAACTTTCTTCAATCCAGTTATCAATTTTATCAATTATTTTAGTTAATTGGTTATTTGAAAATTTTGGCGTTTGATTATGTAGCAGAAAATGGTTTACTAATTTTATCATTCCAAAAGTAGTACTAAACTCTGGTCTGTTCATAACGGAATTATTTCCCGAAGTATTCTTAATTACACGGGTTTTTCTGTTAAAAATATTTTCACAAATGTTCTTAATACCAAAAATTTTACTAGCACCTCCAGTTAATACAATTGATTTAATAGCAATTCTTGCATTTATATTATCGAAAACTTTATCTCTTATAATTTCTAGTATTTCGTCATATCTGGGTTTAATAATTCCATAAATGAGGTTTTTATTGACTATTTTTTTTTTCCCTGAGTCCAAATTAATTTCTATATTCTCATTGAAAGGTGAGACAACAGAACCATACATAATCTTTGTTAATTCTGCAGTTTCATGAGAGATTTGGAGTCCATGACTAAGATCTGTTGTTACATTATTTCCAGCTAAAGATAAATTTTCAACAAAAATAATATTGTTTTCCAAACAAACAACTATCTTACTAGTATCTGCTCCTATATCGATACAAACAACTCCTTCATTTTTTTCTTCCTTAGTCAAAGACGATATTGAAGAAGCAATACCAGATTCAAAAAACTTTGTAATATTAATTTTATTTTTTTCAAATGACGAATTTAATTTTTTAATGTAGAGATTATCAACAAAAATGTTGTGGCTTAAAAGACTTAGCTTATTGCATTTTTTTCCAAGAGGATTGTATGTTACAGTTTTTTCATCGAGGATGAAATTACTTGGATTAGAGTGAACTAAATATTTATTTTCTTCGATTGCCTCGTTGATACTTTTTCTGTAAATCTTTCTAATTTCTTTCTTTGAAATTCCAAGTTTTCCTGAGTCAATGTCTGTTTTTTTCTTTTTAATTAATAAATTAGGATCAGTAATATTACAAAAAAATTCTTTTTTCATAGTTTTATTACTTATCTTTTTAACAAGTAATTTAATTACTGAGGAAAATTCGTTTATATCATTTAATTGATTGTTTTTTATACCTTTACTTTTGTGATGTTCAATTCGACTTATTAGTGGTTTTTTATCAACAATTTGAAAAGCTATTGCTGCTATTTTGTGAGAACCAGCGTCTATTACTATATATTGTTTGTTATTTTTTAAAAACTCGAACATTTGTTTTTTTTATTTAGATAAATTCTCTCAAGTACTCTCATGTCATAAAATCTATAATCATAATATATTTCTGAATTTTTAATTTTGCTTTCAAAAAAATTTAGAACATCATCAAGTTTTTTCTCTGGTAAAATCACACAAGTATTGTCATGGAGAATTAATTCCCAGCCCGTATTTTCATTATAATAAATATTTTTTATTGATGACTTAAATTGTTTTTTTTTCTTTAAAACACTATTTAGGATAGAGAATTGTTTTTTATTTATATACCCTGATATTTTAATTAATTTATTTGGTTCAAATCCAGACAATCTTAAAATATTACCTTCATTATCAATAAATTTTCTTTTATTAGAGAAAGTCCATACCATATAAGGCTTTTTTTCAACAATAGAAATATGAAGAATTCCATTTTCTTTTAAGACGAAATTATAATGTTGAATTTCATTTATTTTTTCAAAATCTTTTTTTAACTTTTCGGGATTGAATCTCCAAAAATAATCTCCTTCTTTTAGGTATATTGAATCGAGAATAATTTTTGAGTCTAAGTTTTCAATATTTTTAATATATATTTTTGATATTTTTTTATTAAAAGAGTTTTCAACAAATTTCAGAAGAAATTCTTTTTTATAAAAAATAAATATTGAAAAAAAAACAGTCATAATAAAAATTAAACTTCGCATATAGAACTTTTAAGTAAAATTTTACAAAGTTTAAGAAACGAGATTCCTTTTTCTTTGGCCATTTCAGGAAGTAAAGAATTTTTTGTAAGACCTGGCTGCGTATTTACTTCAAGCAAATAAGTTTTGTTTGTCTCTTCATTGTATCTAAAGTCTATTCTACTAATACAATTGCAATTAAAAGAGGAATGAACTTTAAGTGAATTTTCAATTAGTTCTTTTTCAATTTTTTTTGGAAGTTTTGGATTAATAATGTGCTTAGCAATATTTATGTATTTATTATTATAATCATATAATTCATTGCTGAATTTAATTTCCATAACACCACATATCTTGTTCTCTAAGATTCCAACTGTAAATTCTCTTCCATCAATAAATTCTTCTATTAACATGTTGGATTTTTTTATTCTATTATTCTTTAAATATTTATTTAAAGATTTTTTATTATTTATTTTTATTAAACCACGACTCGAGCCACCATTAATTGGCTTAATAATTACAGGAAATTTAAATTTCTGATTTTCAATATTATGCTCATTGAAAAATTCGGGAGTCCTCACACCAATACTTTTGAATAACTTTTTAGAAATAATTTTATTCATTAAAATAGCTGATGTTAAAACACCAGAGTGAGTATAAGGAATCTTTAAATAATTTAGTATTGATTGAATTTGACCGTCTTCTCCAAAATAACCATGCAAACAATTAAAGATCACATCAGGTCTAAACTTTTGAATTTTGCTTATAAGTTCGTTAGCATTTTTAGAAACATCTAGAAGCTTTATTCTTGTTTCGTTTTTTAATGCTTCACTAACATTGTTAGCTGAAAGATGAGATATATCTCTTTCGTCAGAAATTCCTCCACCAAGAATAAGAATTCTTTTAAATTTTTTTAAACTTACCAACTCTCATTAACTCCCAATCAAGGTTAACATTATATTTTTTCTTAACTTTACTTCTTATCTCCTCACCCAATAATTCAAGATCAAGGGAATTTGCATTTCCATTGTTAATTAAAAAATTTGTATGAAGATCAGAAACTTTCGCACCTCCAATAACTTTTCCTCTAAAATTTGTTTTATCTATAAGTTTCCATGCAGATTCTTTAGGAGTATTTTTAAAGGTACTTCCCCCTGTTCTAAAATTTACCGGTTGATTCAAGATTCTTTCATCAGTTATTTTTTTTAACATTTTCCTAATTATTTTTTTATCTTTGGTAATAGCTTTAAATTTTGCATCAATAACTATCGAGTCCATTGGAATCGAAGAAAATCTATAATCAAATTTTAAATTTTCTTTGTGAAATTCTTCAACATTTCCATTTCTATCTATTATTTTACAAGATAAAAGTTTATCGCTTATTGAATACCCAAAACAACCAGCATTCATTCTAATATTTCCACCTAAAGTCCCAGGAATGCCACGTAAAAATTCAAAATTACCTATTGAATTTTCAAGGCAAAATTTTGAAATATCCAAATCTTTGACCGCACTCCCAATATTTATTATTTTTTTTTTTTTTTTATAACCAATTTTTTTGAAATCTTTCCCTAATTTAATTGTAATTCCATCAAGACCACCATCTCTTATTATAATGTTAGAGCCTGCACCTATTAAAAAAATTGATTTTGATCTTGGTAAAATCTTTAAAAGAAATTTTAAGCTTTTTAAATTATTTATTATTAAAAGAACTTTTGATTTGCCACCTGTACCAAACCAAGTTTTTTTTCCAATATCATAATTGATCTTAATATCAATTAAGTCCTTAAAAAAATGGTATATCAACATTTTTTTTTTAAAAATTTTTTAAATTTATTTGCTGTTTTACTACTTAAACCTGCACCTAAAAAAATGATATTATTACCAGGAATTATTTTTTCTTTTAGTTTATCAAAAAAAACTTCATCGTGTTCAGATAAATATACCTTTTTATCAGTGTATTCTTCTCTAAGTTTTTTATAAAAGAAAGCACTATCAACTTTATTTATTTTTTTTTCTCCAGCACTAAAAACTGGTAATATAAAAATTTGATTAGAATTTTTAAAGCAATGAATAAAGTCATAAATCATAGCTGATATTCTTGAATATCTATGTGGTTCAAAAATTGAGATTATTTCTTTTCTTGTTATTTGCCTTAATGATTTAAGAGTTTCGCTAATTTCAATTGGATGGTGTGCGTAATCATCAATAATTAAATTATTCTTTGATTTGTAGAGTATTGTAAACCTTCTTTTGACCCCAGAAAAGCTTTTCAATGCTTTTTTAATTTTTGGGTATGAAATTTTTAAGCCTCTTGAAACACTTATCGATCCCAAGATATTTTTTATATTATGTTCTCCTAGAAGAGGAGATATAAAATTTTTAAGAATTCTTTTTTTTTCAAAATTTTCAATTAGGTCAAATGAAGATAGATAAGTGTTATTTTTCTTTATGATTTTAATATTTGTTACTGAATAGTTACATTTTTTTGATAAACCATAAGTTAAAATTTTTTTTCCATAAATTTTTTTTTTAATTTCTCTTACATTTTTACAATCTATACCAAGTGAGATGAAGCCATAAAAAGGAATATTTTCTGAATATTTTAAAAATGAATCTTTTAAATGTTTCATACTTTTATAATAATCAACATGTTCAAGATCTATATTATTTATGACACCTATTGTAGAAGGTAAAAACATAAATGAACCATCAGATTCATCTGCTTCAGCAACAATCCAGTCCCCTTTTCCAAGCTTTGCATTAATTTCAAGACTATTAATTATTCCGCCACTCAAAATGGTAGGGTCCATCTTAGAAGTTTCCAAAATTGATGCTATCAAAGATGTTGTGGTTGTTTTCCCGTGTGAACCAGCTATTGTGATTGAAGGTTTTAATCTCATTACTTGAGCTAACATTTTTGCCCTTGAAAAAACAGGAATTTTCAATTTTTTTGCTGTAAGCATTTCGATATTATTTTTTTTTATTGCTGATGAATAAACGACTATATCAGCATGGTTGATATTATCTGCTTTATGTGAATTAAAGATTTTCATTTTTTTTCTAAGTTTTTTTACTATTAGATTATCTGATAAATCACTACCTGAAACTTTAAAACCTTTCTTATGAAGAACTTGGGCTATCCCGCTCATTCCAATTCCACCAATACCAACAAAATGTATGTGTTTCTTTTTAAACATTTATCACTGAAGCATATCATTAATGATGTTTACAAGAGACATTTTTTTTGTTTTTCTGATTTGTTTGATTTTTTTATTTTTTTTTTCAAAAAGATTTGATTTGATGATTTTAACTAGCTTATCGTTATTAATGTTTGACTGACTTATGATTTCACAATTGTTTGTTTTTTTAAATTCAACAGCATTATAATATTGATGATTGTTTGCTGAAGTGGGAAGCGGAATAAGTATACAAAATTTCTGGAAATACTCGATCTCTGCTAAACTCGAAGCTCCGCATCTACTTATAACAATGTCTGAACTATTTATCTCGTCATAGATATTTTTAAAAAATTTTTCTACTTTAAAAGCTATATTTAAATTTTGATAAAAATTTTTCATACTTTTTAAATCCTCTTCTCTAACTTGGTGAACAACGAAAATTTTTTTCAGAAGACTTTTATCTAATCGTAAAATAATATTTTTTATTATTTCACTAAAAACCTTAGCTCCTTGACTACCACCAATTATTAGGATTATTTTCTTATGATCTTTATAAATATCTTTTTTAGCTTTCAAATTTCTAATTGGCATTCCTGAAACAATTGCAGATTTATCAGCATAAATAGTATTTTTGTAAGTAATTGCTATTTTTGTAGAAATTTTAGAAAGAAACCTGTTGGTTTTACCCATTACAGAATTTTGTTCATGTATTAATATTCTTTTATTTAAAATTTTTGCTGCAAGTAGAGTTGGTATTGAAGTATACCCACCAAAACCAATAACTAAAGAAGGTTTAAATTTAGTAATTAAATAAAAAGAATGAATGAAACCATAAAAGATTTTAAAAAATGAAATAAGTACTTTAAATATATTTTTATCTAACTTTCCTGATGAAATAATGTGATATTTATAATCATTATCCAATAAAATTTTCTCTGTTCGTTTGTCGACTAAAAAGTGTGATTGTGATTTTTTAAAAGATTTTGCAACAGCTATTGCAGGAAACAAATGTCCACCGGTACCACCAGCAACAAAAAAAATAACTTTATTCATTTTTTATAACTTTCAATAATACCATTATAAAACCAATAATAATTGCATTTGATAAAAAAGAAGAACCGCCATACGAAATAAAAGGTAGTGTCATGCCCTTTGTTGGTAATAAATTTATACTAGTAGAAATATTTATAATAGTTTGGAAGATGAAAATATTTCCCAAACCTAAAGTAGAATTAAGAACAAAAAAATTATTAGACTTATGACTAATAAAAAAAATTCTTAAATAAATAATTAAATACAAACAAATTATTATGAATATACCTAAAATACCAAATTCTTCACCAATTAAAGCAAAAATGAAATCTGAATGTGCGTCTGGTAAATTCTTTGATATACTTCCATTACCTAGACCTTGTCCAAATAACCCTCCGTTAGCGAATGACTCTAAAGATTTGTTAATTTGGTAATTGTCGCCCACATTTCCAAAAAAGAAATTATTAATTCTAAAACGAACGTGGTCTAAAAGAAAATAAATCAAAATAAATACTCCAATAAAAATAGTGATAATTGGAGCTAAGATTTTAATATCTAGTTTTGAATTAAAAATTTGGATAATCCATACAAAAAATAAAAGTAAAAACATCCCAAAATCAGGTTGTCTAAGAAGAATTAATCCTATTAAAATAAAAAAAAAAATATTGATTATAAAGGAAAAGTCATTTTTAGTTTTAAATCTTGACAATAAAAGTGAACTAACAATTATAAAGCTTGGTTTAATAATTTCAGATGGTTGAAATGATAAACCTAAAAATTTGATCCATCTACTTGCTCCTTTTGTTTCAGGAAAAAACATTATCGTTGAAAAAGACAGTAATAAAGAAAAACAAAAAAAAAATATACTAATAAAAATTAAATTTTTAATCGAAAACCTCGATAAAAAACAAATCATAATGAAACCCAGGAAACAAAAAATTAGATGTTTTTTAAATAACAAATCATATTTTTCATCTATACGGGTTGATGCGCTGAAGACTGCAAAGATTCCTGCTAACATTAAAAGAATCACGGAAAAAAAAATAAATTTGTCAAAGTTGTTGAAAAAATTCATTATATTTTTTCTATTTTGCACTTTTAATAATTCCTTTAATCAAAGTTTTAAATTTATTTCCTCTATGCTCAAAATTTTTATATTGATCAAAAGACGAACAAGCCGGTGAAAAGATAATATTAATTTGTTTTTTTTCTATTAATGCTGTCTTCACTGCAGTTAAAACAACATTTTCAAGCTTATCAGAATAAATAGATTTAATTCCTTTTTTTGTTAGATATTTTTTAAACTCCTCTCCTGACTCACCAAAACTAAATGCATAATCAATGTTCTTTAATGAGCGATCAATGCCTTGTAATCCTCCTGGTTTTTTTCTTCCACCAAGAATCCAAAAAATATTCTTGAATGAATTAATAGCATTTCTTGAGGATTCAATGTTTGTTGCTTTACTATCGTTGTAAAAAAAAATATTCTTAAAGTTCCCTACAAATTCTAATCGATGCTCTAAGTTGACTATTTTTTTTAAAGAATTTTTAAATTGTTTTTCATTCTTTTTTAATAAAAAGTTAACAGCATAAGTTGCAAGAAAATTTTCATAGTTGTGTTTGACTTTAGTGAACATCAAAATACTATAACTAAAAAAAGTCTCTTCATTACTAATTTTATTTACTATGAGAACACCTTCAGTCTGGTATTCTAAATAAATACCGTTTTTTATTTTTTGTTTTGTACTAATTTTGATAAGTTCTGATGAAAAGTTTTTGTCAAAATTTTGTGCAATTTTTTTACAATGGCTATCATCAATGCATATAATGGCAAAGCAATTTTTGTCTTGATTTCTAAAAATATTTAGTTTTGCTTTTTTGTATTTATTTAAACTTCCATGCCAATCTAGGTGGTCTTTTGATATATTCAAGAGTATTGAGATATCAAATTTTAATGAATAAATTTTATCAAGCTGAAATGATGAGGCTTCAACTATAAAAACATCATCAGAGTTAGATTTTTTGATAACATCTGCTACAGGCAAGCCAATATTACCACAGGCAATTATCCCTTGTTTTCTTGATAATAAGCTAGATTGAATAAACTTTGTCGTTGTTGATTTACCATTGGTACCAGTGACACCTATTTTTAGATTTTTTATACCGAAAATCATAAGTAGTTCAAGGTCTGATATTATTTTTACTTTATTTTTTTTTGCCTTTTGAATGATTGGGCTTACATTTTTGAGTTTGTGATTAATAATTGGACTTGTAATAACATAATCAATTTTACTAAAGTCTACAGAGTTTAAATTTTTAATGTTAAGTCTTTTTTTTTCAGCACTAATTCTTTTCTTGTGATCATCATCCCAACAAAAAATAGAATGTGACTTTTTCTTTAATAGTAAGGCTGCTGATAAACCTGAAATTCCTAAACCAAAAATAAAGAAGCTTTTTTTTATCTTTGAAACACTCATCTTAGTTTTAAACTAGCAAGGCCAAGCAATGCAAGAATTATAGCTATAATCCAGAACCGTATAACAATTGTGGACTCTGACCATCCTTTTTGTTCGAAATGGTGATGTATAGGAGCCATTCTAAAGATTCTTTTACCTGTAAGTTTAAAAGAAATTACTTGGGCAAAAACAGATAATGCCTCTAATACAAAAACCCCACCAATAATAATCAGGATTATTTCATGTTTTGTCGTCACTGCCATTGCTCCTATTGTTCCACCCATTGATAATGAACCTGTATCTCCCATAAAAACCATGGCTGGCGGAGCATTGTACCATAAGAACCCTAGCCCAGCTCCAATTAATGCTGCGCAAATGATTACTAATTCTCCGGTATCACTTATGTAAGGTATTTTCAGGTACTCTGAATAAATAAGGTTACCTGTGAAATAGGTTATAAATGCGAATGATAATGCTGAGATCATTATTGGTCCTATGGCAAGACCATCTAGTCCGTCAGTAAGATTAACTGCATTAGCACATCCTACTATTACCAAGGATCCAAATAAATAATAAATGAGATGTAAATCTATGAAATAACCTTTAGTGAAGGGAATATACACAACATTTACTAACTCATCATTTATGGTTGAATTAAGCATGAAAATAAAAATGAACGAAATTGAAAATTCAATAATTAATCTTAGCGAGCTATTAATTCCATCTGGAGAATTTGATTTAAGTTTTTTATAATCATCACATGCTCCTATAAGCCCGAATAAAATAGTAATACTAAAAACTAGCCAAAACAAATTACTACTAAGGTCTCCCCACAAAATGATTGAAAAAAAAAGTGAAATTAGAATCAACATTCCACCCATTGTTGGAGTACCTACCTTACTTATTAAGTGACTTTTAGGACCATCTTTTCTAATTGGCTGCCCTTCTTTTTGTATTTTTTTTAAAACTTTTATTAATGTTGGTCCCAAAAAAAAGGATATAAAAAAAGCAGTAAAAAGAGCTCCTCCTGCTCTAAAAGTAAGGTAGTTGAATAGGTTAAGAAAATGGAATTTTTCGACCAGAGGTATAAAAAAGTAATAAAACATAAAATTATATTTCTTTTAATCTTTCACAAATTTTTGATAGATTAATTGAGTTTGATCCTTTAATCATTACAATATCATTGTCATCTATTTCTTCAATTAATCTTTCGTATACTTTGTGGTAAGTTTTATAGTGAAAAGCCTTTATTTTATGTTTTGTGCTGTCAGATATTATTTTGGAAAAAGAACCAACTGTTACTAATAACTTTGGTAATACTTTTTTTACTATTTCTGAAACTTTTGAATGTAATTCCTCTGAAAATTTTCCAAGTTCAAGCATGTCTCCAATTACTAACACTAGCTTTTGATTACTTTTTAAAATTTTATTTGCATTGTGAATAGCTTGTATAAGAGTATGAGGACTTGAATTATATGTTTCATCGATCAAAAAGAAGCATTTATTTTTTTTTAAAATTTTTATCTTTTTTCCTCTTCCATCTAAAGGTTTTATGTTTTCAATTTTTTTCTTTAAATTAGCAAAATTATATTTGAGAATATTTAAAATGATTAGAATTATTAATGTATTATCTTCCCAGTATTTAAAATAGTTTTTTTTTTCAAGTAATATTTTTTTTCCTGATATTGAAAAAATAAATTTATTTTTACTGATTTTTCTAAAACTTGAATTTGAGTTTTCTTTATTTCCAAATAAAATGATATTTTGAGTTTTTTTAGAAGCCTTTTGAATTAAAAATTTTGAGTATTCAGAATCATTTGGGATTAAAGCAAAAGATTTTTCATTAAGAAAACTATAAATAGATGCTTTTTCTCTTGCTATATCTTTTGGTTTGTCAAAATTTCCAATATGAGCTAAACCTATATTAGTAATAACGGAGATTGTGGGTGATGCAATTTTAGAAAGTTTCTTAATTTCTCCTTTTCTATTCATTCCAAGTTCAAGGATACAAACCTTTGTTTTAGGAGGCATGTTTATCAATGAGAGAGGCATTCCTATTTCATTGTTAAAATTTCCAGGATTTACATAGGTGTTTATTCTTTCTTGAAGAACTTTTCCTGTCCATTCTTTTAAAGAGGTTTTTCCACTACTTCCCGTAATACAAATCATATGAAGATTTTGATTTCTTTTTCTCGCATAGAGTGCTAGCTCATGAAGAGATTCTAGTGTGTTATTCACAAAAATTTTGTGTATTAAATTATTTTTAACTAAATAATTTTTTTTTCTTTCAACTAAGCAAGCTTTAACACCAAAATTTGAAACTTCATCAATAAAATTGTGGCCGTCATAATTTTCACCATCTATAGGAATGAAAAGATCTTTAACTCCAATTGTTCTTGAATCTATTGAAATTTTTTGAAAATCAATATTTTCTCTGTTCTTAAATTTTTTATTTAAAGCTTGATATATTTCTTTAAGATCCCAAGACATAATTATTTACTTAAAAATTCTATCACTGTTTTTTTATCACTAAAAAAAAATTTATTATTTTTAATTATTTGATAATTCTCATGTCCTTTCCCAGCAATTAGCAAAAAGTCATCTTTTTCTAAAATATTAATACAATATTGAATCGCATTTTTTCTACTAGCTATTTCTTTGACATTAATTAAATTTTTTTTCGGTATTTTTGAAATCATTTCTTTTCTGATTTTTCTAGGATCTTCATTTCTTGGGTTATCATCTGTGATTATTATCTTATTAGAAAATTTCAAAGCTTCTTTAGTCATTAGTGGTCTTTTTGATTTATCTCTTTCGCCTCCACATCCAATTATAGTTATTAACTTTCCTTTACAACAACTTTTTAACGCTGATAAAACATTTTTTAATGCATCGGGTGTATGAGCATAATCAATGAATATATTAAGTTTTTTTTTATTACTAACTTTTTCAATTCGTCCTGGTGGATTTTTCAATTGTTTTAGAATCTCAAAATCTTTTTTTTCTAAATTTTCTCCAAAAACAATTAATAAAGCACAAATTTTATTATAAATTTCATAAATACTAAAACTTTCAAAAAAGATACTAAATTTTTTTTTTTTAATAGATATGAATACGTTAAATATTTTATCTGATTGATTAATTTTTTTTATTTTTAAAAATTTTGCATTTTTGCCGAAATCAATTATTTTTATTTTTTTTTTTTTACAAATATCTAAGAAAAATTTTGAGTATCGAGAGTCAGCATTTATTATTCCCAAAGAGTCTTCATTTGTATGGTTTTTAAAAAGAAGTCCTTTCGAAATTTTGTATGCTTTGAAAGATTTATGATAGTCCAAATGATCAATAGTTAAATTTGTAAAAACTACTTTGTTAAATTTAAATGGAAAAAGTCTTTTTTGATCCAATCCAATGCTTGATGCTTCAATTACTGCTTTTTTACATCCTTTTTTGGATAGTAGACTTAAATTTCTGTTAATATCATCAGGCTCTGGTGTTGTGAGGTTAGTTTCAAGAATTTTTTTTTTCTTATAAATTATTCCAAGTGTTCCAATGCTACAGCAGCTTTTTTTTTTTAAGTTCCAAATTTGTCTTGTATATTCAGCTATACTTGTTTTTCCGTTTGTTCCAGTTATTGCAACTAATTCGTTGAATGATTTTTTATAAAAAAAGTATGAGATTTCTGCAATAAGCTTTCTCACATCTGTAGTCTTAATAATTGTAATATTTTTATTTTTTTTATAAATTTTCGAATTAGATTTAGAAGAAAGAACTATTACCAAATTTTTAAATAAAATTAGATCTTTAATAAAATTTTCTCCATTAAATTCTTTACCTTTAATTGCTCCAAATAAAAAATTATCTTTTACTTCGGTAGAGTTCGTACTAACACCTTTTAAATTTATGTTATTAAAATTTTCTAACGTAAATATTGATTGACAGTTTTTGAGAATTCTTTCTAATTTCATTCTAAATTCATTTTTATATAATTATTTCTATTTAAGATTGGTGAAATCTTTTTTAAAATTCTTGAAAAAGTGGGTGCAGCTGTATTTCCTCCAAAGCTTTCTAATGATTCACTTTTGTTCCTTCTTGGCTCATCAAAAAGAATAAAAGCTATATACTTTGGCTGATCTATAGGAAATGCTCCTATAAAAGAGGTAATTACTTTTTTCTCAGAATATTTGCCGTTTTCAAGTTTTTTTGAGGTTCCTGTTTTTCCTCCAACTTTTATTCCATTAACGTTTGCTTTTTGACCTGTACCATTTTTTACAACTTCGCTAAGTAAGTAGTTGATTTTTTTTGAAGTAAGATCTTTTAAAACTTTTTCTTTTGAGTAAATTTCGTTCAAATTTACTTTGGGTTTAATTTTGTAGCCTCCATTTACTAAAGCTGCATAGGATGTGACAAGGCTTATTGGTGAGATTGACATTCCATAACCATAACTAATAAATTTCGAAGCCTGTGAATCCCAATTTTTAGGTAATTTATTTTTTACAACGTTAAGACCATAGAGGGAAATCTGATTGTTAATATTCAACTTTTCAAATAATTCTTTTTGTTTTTTAATTCCTAAGTCTTCAACTATATTGATACTTCCTACATTTGATGATTGTGTAAAAATTTCCTTAAAGTTGAGTTCATCTTTTTTTATGTGCTCGTCTATGATCAACTTGTCTGGTGTGATCTGGTAGCCATCTTTTATAGAAAACTTTTTCTTTTCGTGCTTTGAATTATTTTCATATACTAATGCCGCATTAAAAATCTTAAGTGTGGACCCCATTTCATACCTTGCTTCAAAAGCCAGGTTATTCTCACTAAAAGCCTTGATATCTTCTGGATGATTGGGGTTAAAGTCTGGAAGAGAGACTAATGAAATGATTTCACCATTGTTAACATTCATTATAATCGCTACTGCAGAATTTGCGTTATAAAGTTTTAGACTACTAGACAATTCCTGATGAACTTTATGTTGAACTCTTAAATCTAAAGTAAGGGATATATCAGTTCCTTTTTTTAAATGTTCGTCTAAGTTTCTTTCAATTTTACTCTTTAGTTCTGAGGATTTAAAACCAGTAAGATGAGAAAAAAGGTTATGTTGTAAGTAAATTCTTTTGCTAGATTTGTGAAAATTTATACTTGGATCTCCAATTTTCTTTAATTGGTTTTCTTCATGAATTGTTATGTATGGTTTTATTTTAATGTATTGTTTTTTTGAAAAAATATTATCAAAGTAGTTTTCTTTTTTATTAGGAAAAATTTTTTTAAGCTCTTTTTTTAATTCCATTTTATTTAAAATTTTTTTTGTATCTATATAAAAATCTTTCGTGTCAATATTAGTGGCAATTAATTCACCATTTCTATCAAAAATCTTACCTCTTTCTTTCTTTATTGATTTTGAAAAAGAATTGAAATTTTCATTACCAACAAAAAAAATTTTTTGAAGATTAAAAATTATCATAGAAAAAAAAAATAAAACAATAGTTAGAGTATACGTATTAATTTTCTTTGTATGTTCAATTAGGCTTTTTTTTTTATGTAACTCAAATAAATCATTCTTATCGTTAAAATTTAAATTTGTAGAAAAGTTTTTGTTCTTTGATGGAACTACGTTTTCATAAGTATATTTATCTGTTGGTTGCATTATTTATTTTCTAAAATAATCCAATCTTCTTGTTGAATAGGATTTAATTTAAATTCTTTATCATTAATTTCTTTTAATTTTTTGGGACTTGAAATATAAGCAAAATCTACTTCAAGTTTTTCTATTTCTTTTTTAATTTTAGTTATTTTTTGTGTGAGAATTTTTACTTCATTATCTTGGTTAATCACAGTTAATTTAATTGCAACACTTATAATTATTAAAATAATTAGGTTTGAAAAAAAAAAATAATTTCATAAAATTTCTGCTACTCTTAACTTTGCTGATCGAGATCTTGGGTTAGTCCTTTTTTCTCTTTCATCCGGGGTTACAGGTTTTTTTGTTAAAATGTTTAAAAAAGATTTATTCTTTACAAAAAAATTTTTTATTACTTTATCTTCTAATGAGTGGAAAGCTACAGTTATAATTTTCCCATTCTTTTTTAAAAAAAGAAGACTTTTTTTTAAAGTTAAATCTAATTCATTTAATTCATCATTTATATATATTCTTAATGCCTGAAAAACTCTTGTAGCAGGGTGTTTTTTTTTATAATTATTTACCTTTTTTATTAATTCAACTAATTCAAATGTAGAAGAAATTATTTTTTTTCTTCTATATTCGATAATTTTCTTTGCAATTTGTCTCGAATTTTTTTCTTCACCATAATAATAGAAAATATCGCTTAAATTATGCTGATCAAATTCATTAATAATTCTTTTTGCAGTCAAATCCAAATTCTCAATATCCATTCTCATATCAAGTGGTCCGTTATTCGAGAATGAAAAACCTCGAGAAGGATTATTTAGTTGAGTATTAGATATACCTAAATCAAAAATTAACCCATCAACCTTTTTAATATCATTTTTTTTTAAAATATAATCTAGCCTACTAAAATTATTGATACTAAAAAAAAAGTTTTTTGGGTATTTTTTTTTTTAGCAGTTCAGCATATTTTATTGCATCTTTATCTCTATCGATAGCAACTATATTACAATTGGCATTTTCTAATATTTTTTTACTATATCCACCCTGACCAAATGTACAGTCAACGTAAGTTTTAAATTTTTCTGGAGCTAAATAAGATAAAATTTCATCAACCATTACAGGATGATGTTTTAGTTTTGAATACATTTTCAGTTAGCTTGTCTTCTCAAGAATGCCGGTATTTGTAATAGGTCATCTTCTTTGCTATTTTGTGACTCTGATTGTTTATCATACTCACTGAAATCATCAATCATTTCAAACTCAGATTTAATTTCTTGAATGCTCTCATTTGATAGATTTTGTAATGAATCATTTTCATTATTTTCTGAGTTATTGTCGAAGTTTGTTATATTTTGTTCATCTTTATCTATATTGCTTTCGTTTTTAACATTATGTTTTAATCCAAAAATTTTTGAGAAAATTGATCTTTTTTCGCTAGGAATATTTCCGGATTTTTTTTCAATTTTAAGATCATTTTCTTTTACTTTCTTTGATGTATCCTGAAGGTCTACGAAGAAACTAGTTTGTATTGTTTCTCTGTTCTGTAAAAAAGAATTTTTTTCATCTTTATCATCTATTTTTTTTTCTAAAGAATCCTCTTTATTTCTTAAATTAGTTACATTGGATTCTTCAACAATATTTTTGTAGTAATTTTCACAATCAATTCCAGTTGAAATTACAGAAATTTTGAATTTCCCGCTAAAACTTTCGTCTTTTTGTACTCCCCAAATTATGTTTGCCTCGTCATCTGATTCTTCTTGAACTCTGTTAATTGCTAAGTCTATGTCATGTAAAGATGTGTCATCACTGCATGTAACGTTTATAAGTACACCTTTTGCACCTTTCATACTGTTGTTTTCTAAAAGTGGGTTTGATATCGCCATTTCAGTAGCTTCCATTACTCTATTTTCACCCTCAGAAATCCCAGTACCCAAGTGAACTTTTCCTGTTTCACTCATAATAGCTCTTACATCAGCAAAATCATGATTCATTATTCCTGGGTTAACCATTAAATCTATAATGCTTTTTACGCCATCGATTAAAACGTTGTCAGCAAATTGTAATGATTCAACAAAAGAGGTTTCTGGTTTTGCAAGATGAAAAATATTTTGATTTGGTATCACGATAAGATTATCTACGTATTTTTGTAATTCCATAATACCATCTTTTGCTCTTTTAATTTTTCTTTTACCTTCCATTTCGAAGGGTTTTGTAACAACACCAACAGTTAATATTCCTAAATCTTTTGCAATTCTTGCAACAACAGGAGTTGCACCAGTTCCCGTTCCACCACCCATTCCGGCTGTTAGGAAGACCATGTGAGCACCTTCTAGATAATCTTCAATTTCACCTGCAACTTCATCGGCTGATTTTTTTCCCATCTCTGGGTCAGCACCAGCACCTAAACCCTTAGTACATGAAGGTCCTAATTGAAGTGTTTTTTCTACCTTGGAATGTTTTAATTGTTGACTATCTGTGTTGACATTTAGGAATTCAACTCCTTCAACACCTGATTCTTTCATACTGTTTATTATATTACCACCAGCGCCACCAACTCCTACAACAAGGATTCGTGGTGACATATTATTTACTTGAGATGGCATTTGAAGATGAAGTGTCATATTTATTCTCCTTATTACGTTCCTTTTGGTATAGGCCTTAGACGAGGATTAATTTTTTTTTCCTGAGCATTTTTAATCATATTAATTTTTTTATTTTCATATGATTCAGGATTCCACAACTGAAAAGTTGGACCAAGTCCGACAAACATTACATTTTTGTCAATTTCGGCATGATTAATGAGTTTTTTCGGAAGAGTTACTCTCCCATCCTTATCAAAAGGTAATTGTTCGGCTTCACCAAAATACATTGATATCATATCAAATTCTTCACGAGAATAATTTTCACTATCTAAACTATTAGATATATTTTCCATTCTTTCTATTCCACAAGCATCAATTGACTTGTTATTATAAGAGGGAAAAGCAATAATTCCTTTGAAAGATTGATTTTTTAATGAATTTCTAAAAGTTGAGGGCACTGAGACTCTACATTTAGAATCCATTCTATTTATTATAGTAGATAAAAATAAAGCCATAAATCACCTAATATGGGATTATATGGGATAATATGGTATTTTATGACACTTATCAAGTCAAAAAAAAAAATACTAGACGGTCTGTAAGCCGGATTCTGTCCCTTCATGAATTATGAAGGCTATGGTCATTAATCTTGGATAACTGTTACCAGCAATCTCTAGCGTCCTACCATGCTTAATGCAGAACCACACCTGTCAAAAGACTAAGCTTTTTTGGACTTGCTCCCAAAGGGGTTTACAATGCCATTTATGTTACCATAAATGCGGTAGGCTCTTACCCTACCTTTTCACCCTTACCATTATTTATGGCGGTTTTTTTTCTGTTGCACTTTCCCTAGGGTCTCCCCCGCCGGCTATTAACCGGCTTTGGTGTTCTGGTGAGTCCGGACTTTCCTCCTTTAAAAGGTGACCATATAACCGTCTAGTATTATCATAAGAATTTTTTTTTTCTTATTAGTCAATGGTTTTTTTAAGTAGATCAATTGTTTTATTAAGACTTGTACGATTAGGTTTTGATTTCACCATATTGGGTAAATGATGACGATGAAAACTTTCGATTATAACTTTATTATAATTAGAAGTATTATTTATTTTTAAGTAAGGATAACCAAGTTTTTTAAGGTTTTTAAGAAAAAGCTTTAAGGTTCCTTTATCTAATTTAGAATTATCAGGTCTATTTTTCGTCCACAAACCAACTAAATTTTTGCCTAAAAATTCCCATGGAAAATAAATTCCGGGGTCAATTTTTCTATTTGGAGCAATGTCACTATGTCCAAGAATATTTTGGTCAAAAATCTTATATTTTTTTTTCAAAAATAGACTTAGTTTGATAACTGATCTTATTTGCTCAGTATCATAACTTTTTGCTGAAAGTTCACCTGGGTAAACAATTTCAATTCCAATTGATCTACTATTCATATCTTTCGACTTTTTCCACATAGACGTTCCAGCGTGCCAGGCTCTTTTATCTTCATCTACTAAGTTGTAAACCTCTCCATTAGTGTCGACTATGTAGTGACAGCTAACCCTTCTTTTTTTACAAGTCAAAAGTTTTACTGCTTTTGCTAAATCTTTGGTTTCAGTATAATGAAAAATTAAAAAAGATATTTTTTTTTTTCTTAAATCAAAATTTAGAGATTTGTATCTATGTGATATATTTAGTTGACATAACATTTTTATTGCTTTTTAAATAATAATTCAATTTTAAAAACTATGCACATTAAAACTTTAATTTTATCCCTAATTTTCTTTTTTAATTCAATCTCTGCTAGTGAGAAAGTTTTTTCAATTAAAGAATTAACTAACATGTTTATTCAGCCATCAGAAAATTCTCCTATAATTTATCCAATTGAGATTGGAAAAGAATTTGTGTTGAAGGATGAGAAAGAAGAGTGGTCAAACGTTCTTGATGAAAGAACTGGACTTGTTGGTTGGGTTCGAAAAGATCAACTATCCCGAGATAAACCAGATGGAACCACGAATGGCAAAGACTATGGTCAATCATTTAAAATTTTTAAACAGAGAGTTTTAGAAATGAGTGCTTCTATAAAGGAAGCTATTTCAGTTGATACTTTTTTAGATGTAAAACATCTGGGTGGGGCAGCGGCTGCAGTTATTGCAGATAATGAATGGGTTAAAGGCAAGAGGCACGCAAATCAAGCTTTTCAAGTTTATGACCTCTGGAAAAATCAAAATCAATCTCCGTCATTTTTATCGTTTAGAAATGAATCCAATAAAGAACAATTTATAATTTTGTCAGGGCCTCATCGACCAAGATATCTTAAATCTAATTAACAGTGCTTAGATTTTTAAAATTCTCTTTTTTTATTTTCACAGTCTTTTTAATTCTCATTGCTATTTTACCTTTTTTTATCGATAAACAAAAAATTGCATCTTTAGTTGAGGATAGACTTAAGAATGATTTTAAAATCAACCTCTCATTTGATAAAAACATAAGCTTAAACTTTTTCCCAAAGCCAACATTAAAAATTTTTTCAATTAAGTATTTAGATGATAAAAGTAATATTGAAATAATTGCAGATAAAATAAATTTGGTAGCTACATGGACATCAATTATTAACCTCAAACCAGAAATTGAATCTCTTGAAGTTTTCTCACCAGTTGTAAAATTTAATAAAACAAATAAATTTACAAAATCTAAAAATCTTTTTTTTGTAAAAAATGAAGATGATAGTTTAATAAAAAATTTAAAGTCAAAACTTGAAAATTTTGGTGTTATTAAAATTAGCCAAGGATTAATAAATTTTTCGGATTATTCTATAAAAAATGTAAATTTGATATTTAAAAGTGAGTCAGTTTTTAAGGTTAAAGGTGACTTCGAGTTTACAAAGTTAGCTTCCAAGGTAATTTTTGATTTAGTTGAAAAAGATAACTTTTTTGATTTTATAATTCAGCAAAAAATTAGTGACAGAAATATTATTCAATACAGGGGTAAGTTAAATTTCTTTGGCAAACATTTTTTAATTAATGGGCAGGGTAGAAGTAATTTTGTTAACGTGAACGAAATATCTAATTTATTTGGGCATTTAAGTTCTTTTTCTATTCCAACCATGAGATTAGTAAACGTTCCAGTTACTGGAAATGAGATTAACCTAAATTTTAAAATTGATAAATTAAAAATAAATGAAGCTTTCTTAAAGTCTACCGAATTCGATTTGAAACTTCTAAACGACATTTTAAAAATAAAAAAATTCAAAGCAAATTATAATGATGCAAGTATATATGGAGACTTAAATTTTTCTTTAAAAAATAATAATTTTTCTGGAAAAACTAAAATTCAAAAACTTCTAGTAATTAAAGAATATTTTGGGTTATCAAAAATTGATTTGTTTGATGGTCTGGTTGATTGTTCAATAACTTATAAAGGAAGTAATTCTAGCAATGATTTTGAAAAGACAATTAAGTCTATTGATTCAAAGGGAACTTGTACAACTGGAAAAATAAAAGTGAGTGGTGTGGATTTTGCTCAAATAGCAAAAACTGTAGATAAAATTAATGATTTTCCAAGTTTAATTAAAATAATTAATAAGAAAAATTTTGGTAAGGAATCTAAGTTTGAAAAGATTACACTAAAATTTGACATCAAAAATGGTTACTTTTATTTAAAGCCGTTAAAAGCATATCATAAAAATTTAACATTAAATTCTAGCGGGAAGTTTAATATATTAGAAGATCATCTTATTTTAGATTCCAAAGCATATTTTAAAACAACAAAATATAAAGATTTACCAGCTGTTGGGATCAGTATGATAGGACCATCAGAAACTCCTCAGGTCTCTTATGATTTGAGTGAGTTAAAACAGAAAATTTTTAATGAAGGCTTTAAAAAGATTTTGAAAGAAAAAAAGTCTATTATTGTTGACCCGGACGTTATAAATGATTTTTTTAAAAAAAATTTAAAAAAAGAATTTGATCCTGCAAAGATAATTGATCTCTTTAGTAATTAATCGCCTTTGATCATTTTCTTTGGATCTACAATTGAATCAAATTCCTTAGAATCCAAATAATTAAGTTTTACAGCTGCATCCTTTAAAGTAATATTTTCTGCAAAAGCCTTTTTTGCAACTTCGGATGCTTTTGTATAACCAATTTTAGGGTTAAGAGCAGTAACAAGCATTAATGAATTTTTTAAATTTTCATCAATTTTTTTTTTATTTGCTACAATATTCTTCAAACAGTTGTCACTAAATGAATTTATTGCATCAGATAAAAGTTCAACGATACGTAGCGTGTTAAATAATAAAACAGTTTTGTTGGCATTTAATTGAAAATGCCCTTGACTTCCTGCAAAAGCACTTGAACTATATAACCCCATGAGGTGAAGGCAAACTTGTGCAATAGCCTCGCACTGAGTTGGATTAATTTTTCCTGGCATTATTGATGAACCAGGTTCATTTGAGGGTAAAATTAGTTCACCAATTCCACATCTAGGTCCAGAGGATAAAAGTCTAATGTCATTTGAAATTTTATAACATGCTATAACAAGTGTGTTTATGGAACTAGAAAAAAAAATTATGGGTTCATGAGAAGATAAAGCCTCAAATTTATTTTTTGATTCTTTGAAGGGTAAATCTGTAATAATTTGGATTGCTTTCATAAATCCTTTTATAAATTTTGTTGAAGTATTAATACCTGTTCCAACAGCAGTTCCACCTTGTGCAAGATATAGGAGTTCCTCGTAGGCTATTTTAATTCTTTTAAAAGCATTTTTTACCTGATTCAAATAACCGCTAAATTCTTGATCAATTGTTATTGGTGTTGCATCTTGTAGATGTGTTCTTCCTATTTTAATGATATTCTTGAATTCTCTTATTTTTTTTTCAAGAGATCTTATTAAGTTATTGATTGCTGGAAAAAGTTTTTCGTTAGTTATCTTACTTATGGATATATGCATGGCTGTAGGAAATGAATCATTAGAGGATTGACCCATATTACAATGATCATTTGGGTGAATTGGTGAATATTCACCAAGATTTTTACCTAAATTCTGATTAGCTTTATTTGCAATAACTTCGTTTAGATTCATATTAGTTTGGGTTCCTGAACCAGTTTGCCAAACTGATAAAGGAAAATGATCATCAAGTTTACCTTCTATTATCTCATCACAAACTTTGATTATTTCCTGACCTAATTTATTTTCAAGTTTATCTAACGCTATATTGCTAATAGCAGAGGCTTTTTTTTGCATGGCGAACGATTTTATAAAATTTATGGGAATTTTATCTGAACCAATTTTAAAGTTTTCCAGACTTCTTTGAGTCTGAGCTCCCCAATATTTTTGTTTTGGAACCTTTACTTGTCCAATACTATCAATTTCAGTTCTGTAATCAGTCATTTTTTCTTCTAAAGTCATCCAGGGCAATAATTTTATTTGTTTTAGATTTTTTAACTTTTCTTTCTTTCTCGGTTTTACCTTTTTCTTCCTTTAATTCAAGTTGAATACTAAATTTGACAAAAGGGTCATAAAACTTTGTGATAGCATTGAATGGAATTGTTAATGTTTCCCTTTTTTTATTAAATGACAAAGCTACAGAAAAATTATTTTTTTTTACAGATAAATTCCAGTATTGATTTTGTAGAACAATTGTCATTTCATTGGGGTACTCTTTAAGAAGGTGCTTAGGAATGTCTACTTTAGAATTTTTTGTTTTAAATGTTATGTAAAAACAATGATTAGATGATATTTTTGATTCCTCAAGATCCTTGAGGATATCTTTAATAACTCCTAAAATAGCAGTATTAATTCTTTCCCCATAATCAATAAAAATTTTTTTCATGAAATTTTTTCTTAATGCTAACTTTAATAATATCCTAGAGTTAATTAAAAATGAATATAAGTGTGAAAATAGTTAGTATTATAAAAACAAAAATTCTAAAAACTCTATAGAACTCATACATCAACTAAAAATAGTTCATAATGAACTTGTGTGCAACAAAACCTATGATTAAAAGAAATAAGGCAAGAGTGTATGTGGTTATAAAATTTAAACCAAGTGTTTTGGCAAAAAAAAATGGTAAAAAGAATGTTAATGAGGCTGGTATTCCAATAACAATGCTTTTTGCAAATAAGATGGTTTTATCTAGATTTTTATGTTCGGCATAAGAAAATGCAATTGATAAGATGCTAAGCAGTGGTAAAGCAATTATAAAGCCTGCAAGAACTGGCTTTTTAATGGACAGCCAGCTTGCAAAAGAAATAACAATGGCTGAAAATAAAACTTTTGCAATAAAAACGACCATAGTGTCAATTTTGATAATTAGCCAAAAAAGTTCTTAATTTTAGAAATGGGGTTTCTCAGTGGTTCATATACTCTGTCAATAAAAGCTATATGGTCTGTTAGTTTTTTTTCAAGTTTAGTAATAGATCGTTGAAGTCTATCAATTTTTGCTTCAAGAACTTTTATTTGATCTGATTGATTACTATTTTTCATATTAGTTAATTTAGTATCAAGACACTAAATAGTAAATATTTTTTTTATATTCTTGGGTATTTTAGCAGATATTTTTTACTAAATTTTTCAGGAAAAACCTTTGGTTCATTTTTCTTAGAAAAAATTAGAAAGATTGTTACAATCACTATAAAAGTTATATTGAAATAAACAAAAATTTTAAAAATTGTTGGAAACATAGTAATCTAAATCGACCATGTTTTAATTTTGTTTAGTTCTATTCCCACTCAAGTTCAGTAAATGTTTTTGTAACATTTGAACTATGATAAGAATCAAATAGCAACCATTTTTCTTTGTTCTCTGAAGCAGCCTGATTTTGTGCACTTTTAAGGGTTTTTCCTTTCGTATGGAATTTTCGTACTTCTTTAATTAGTCTATCAAAATAACTTATCATTGGCTCAATAGCTTCGTTCTTTTTTTTTAAAGGCCCATGTCCAGGTATAATTGTATCAATATCCATTTTAAGTGTTTCATCTAAATTAGATTTCCAACCTTTGACACTTGCTCGAATTGACGGGACTCTTTCAACGAATATATTTTCTGACCATAAAAATTTAGTTTTTTTATCATATATTGATAGATCATTATCTGTGTGACCACTTTTCCATGCTTTAATTTCAATTTTCCTATCGCCAATATTTATGGTTTTGATTGAATCAATTTTTACTATTTGATTAGGCAGAAATAGTTTTGTTTTTTTTATACTTTCTTGTTTAATCAAACTAAATTGAAGATTTTTATAAAATTCAAAATTTGTGATTAATGCTCTTTCAAGCTTTTCATGTCCAATAATTATTACCTTATCATTTATTAAAGCTTCAGTCCCAAAAAAATGATCAGGGTGTGAATGAGTGATTATAATATGTGATATTGGTAGACTTGAAATTTCTCTAATTTTTTTAAAAAGACTCATTCCTATCTCAGGTGTACCACCGGTGTCAATTACTGCAATTGATTTAGATCCAACAATGAAGCCAATATTCGCAATATCCCCATTATTTTTTGTACTAGAATCTTCTTGCTTGCCAAAATGAACAAATAAACCTTCAGCAACTTCATTAACTTCAAAACTAAAACTATTTTTAAAAATAAAAAAAACTAAAAAAAATATTTTTAATAATAAGCTAAGGCTCATTTTAAATTTTTTAGTTGAAAAATTTATAATGTAATGATTCATAGTAACAGTGAAAAAAAAATTGTTTTTTAAAATTATCCTTTTTTTCTTAATTTCTCATAATCAACTTATTTGTAAAGATTTTATTATTTTACAATCAACTACATCTGCCAGGGATTCAGGGCTTTATGATTTTATATTACCTGATTTTTTTAAAAAAACACAAATTGACGTTAGAGTAGTTGCTGTAGGTACTGGTCAAGCAATAAAAAATGCAGAAAGATGTGATGCTGATGTACTTATTGCTCATCATAAAGAATCAGAGCAGAAATTTTTAGATGAGGGATATGGGGTTTCGAGGAGAGAATTTATGTATAATGACTTTGTTTTAATTGGTCCTGATTTTGACCCTGGTAATGTAAAGGGAAGCCATTCAATAATTAGCGCTTTAAAATCTATTAGTAACAATAAGATTAATTTTATATCAAGAGGTGATGACAGTGGAACACATAAAAAAGAAGTCCTACTTTGGAGTTCTTCTGGAATTAAGCCAAACCCAAGAAAAAACAAATGGTATTTGTCTGTTGGACAAAGTATGGGTGGTGCAATAAACATTGCAGTTAATAAAGAAGCATATATTTTATCTGATAGATCAACGTGGTTAAGTTTTAAGAATAAAAAAAACCACGTAATATTAGTCGAAAATGAACCACTTTTGTATAATTACTATGGAGTTATTCCTGTAAGTCCAAAAAAATGTCCAGACGTAAAATTTAAAAAAGCTAATATTTTTATTGATTGGTTGATTTCTCCAGAAACAATGCAGTTAATTTCCTCTTATGAAATTGGTGGTCAACAGTTATTCTTTCCAACCAATTAAAACTTGATTTATTATAAGTGTTATAATATAACAGTTTAGCACAATTTTTAATGGAGAGTTTCTAATGAATAAAAAAATTTCTTTTTTGTCAGTTCTTATCTTTTTTTCTAGTGTAGCAAAAGCAGAAAAACTTGAGTCTATTTTTGTTGCACCAAATGTGTTTGTTACCTCTAAAATTAAACCTACAAAAGATTTTGAAGCTGAAAGAGGAAATATATTATTTGAAGGTCATGACATTGAAACAAAAAGAAAATACTCCATTGGTGATATGCTAAAAGATTTACCTGGCATTTCCTCAACAGGACTTGGAAATGCTTCACGCCCAATAATAAGGGGTATGGCCAATTCGAGAGTTAAAATTCTTCAAAATAGTAGTAGCACAACAGATGTATCTGAATTTGGTGAGGATCACATAGTTGGTTACGATCCAATGCTGATTGACAAAATTGAAATTATTAAAGGACCTGGAACATTATTATATGGTAATAACGGATTTGCAGGTGTTGTTAATATAATTAACCCTCTAATTGCTACTGACAAAATTGTAACGGACGAAAATATAGAGGCAAATTTTGGCTACCGTACATCTGGCGGTGAACTTAAAGGAAGTCTCAAAGCTGGCCATTCAATCGATAATTTTACTGTTCGACTGACTGGTAGTGGATTAAGTTCAGGCCCTTATGATTTAGCAAACACCTCAGATAAACAGCCAAATTCCTCAAAATTTATGGCATCAGGTGGTGTCGGTTTAACATATAATGATGGTGAGAATTACATTGGATTTTCTTTTGATAAACTAGAAGCTGTTTACGGTAACCCTGGTCCTGAAGGTGAAGAGAATATGACCTCTTTAAACCCAACTAAAAATACGTTTAATTTTCAGTCTTCATTGTCACTTAACAATGCCTACTTTAATAAGTTTAACTTACAAGGAGCAGTATCTGAATATAATCATTCTGAAAGAACTGGTTCGGGAAATAATCACAACATTAATTTTTTTAGTGATTTATACGAAATTAAAACCTCTCTTAATCACAATTCAATTATTGACGTTAACAGCGAAGGGTTGATTGGGTTCCACTTTCAAAATTACGATCAGGGAGCCTTAGGGCAAGAGGAAAGTCATTTAGTGCATACAAGAACATCTAGTTTTGCATTATTTGCTCTTGAAAGCTTTAATTTTGATTTATTTGATTTGGATGTTGGAGGTCGTATAGAATCAGTAAATTTAAAAAATACTAGTATGGAAAAAGGATTTTTTCCTGGTGCATTTTCCTCAACAATTAAAAGAGAAATTTTTACTAATAACAATGTTTTTGGTGGGTTTGACTTTACTGAGAGAGCGCCTAATGCAGTTGAATTATTCGCTAATGGTCCACATCATGCACTAGAACAATTTGAAGTCGGGGATAGCAATATGGATGTTGAAACTTCTTATAATTTTTCTTTAGGATATAGTTATGATGATGGTCTTGATAACCTAAAAATTGAAACATACTATAATTACATTGATGATTTTATTGCAGCAGATAGAGATGGAACTACAACAGAAGTAGAGGGTGAAGATATGAACAATGTTAATTTCACCCAATATAATGCATTATTCACTGGTTTGGAAGTCAGTGGTCAGTATGCTTTTGCAAAAATCGATGACTTTGATTTGATTTCTAATGTTATGATTGACTTCCTTAAAGGATACCGAAATTCAAATGACAAAGCTTTATCAAGAATTCCTCAAACAAAGATGAACTTCGGTATTAAGGCTATAAATGAAAATTGGGATGCAAATCTAAATTACTATCATTATTTCGATAAGGAATTTATAGGACCATTTCAAACTAGAACTGGGGGGCACTCAAGATTAGATTTTGATTTAACGCGAGACTTTAATTATTCAGATCTCTCAGGTCATCTAATGTTTACAGCTTCTAACTTACTTGATGTTGTTGGAAGAAGTCATCTAGAGTCGAAAAAAGCACATGTTCAATTGCCTGGAAGAAGTTTCATGTTTATGCTTAAACTATATTACTAATAAAAAAAGTATTCTTTTAGGTATACCTGTTTAGTTTAGGATTGTTTGTTTGTTTTCTCTAAAGATTGTCTTATATAAATTATTAGTTACTATACTAAAATGACATTAGTTGAGATTTTAGTTGTAATAGGCATGTGGCTTCTTGTTTTTATACTTTATAAAAAGTTAAAATAATGGTTATTAATATTATAAAACTAATTTGTTTTTTTATAGTTTTTTTATTCTCTTTTTCAGGACATTCAAATGTCGAAATTAATTCCTGGAGCGAATTAATAAAGAGGGGAAATATCTTTTACAATAAGACTGATGATAAGCCGTTTACTGGAACCTTGAAAAACTTTCATGAATCTGGTTCCGTTTCTTTAATTGATCATTTTAAAAATGGTAAACAACATGGTGATTTTAAAACTTTTCACGAAAATGGTAAAATATCAATGAAAGGACAATTTTTTGAAGGACAAAAAATTGGTGATTGGTTTGAGTTTCATGATGATGGGTCGATATATTGGAAATTAAGTTACATAGATGGTAAAATAAAGGATGGTTTATTTAAGATGTTTCACAAGAATGGGCAAATAAGATCAGAAGTTACATATAATAACAACAAGCCTAGCTCTAATTGGACTTATTATGATGAAAAAGGGGAATTAGAGAGAATTGATATTTATAGAAATGGTAAATTTATTTACGAAAAACATCTAAAATAAGTCACTAACTTTCCTAATAAATATTAATAATTCACATAGGCACGTTGTTTGCAAAAAAATATTTATGGATAATTTTGCAAGTCATATTGGCGAGGTTAAAGCAAAACACGGAGTCTTTAGTTTTTGTCACTTTGATAAATACATAGGCCTTGCCATGAGAGAATATGGAGAGTTTTCAGAAATTGAATTATCACTTATGTCAAAATTTATTATGGAAGGTGATGTAGTTTTTGATATAGGTGCAAATATTGGTGCTTTCACAGTTCCACTAGCAAAAAAAGTTGGTAAGTTTGGTGAGGTATATGCTTTTGAACCACAAAAATTAATTTATGATATTTTACAAGATAATGTAAATAAAAATAATCTCAACAATACAAGGGTTTTTAACGTTGGCGTGGGTGAAAAAGAAGAAGAATTAGAATTAAATGATATTGATTATTCAAAAGTTGGAAATTTTGGGGGTGTAAGCTTTAAGTATGAGAGTAGTTCTTTTACAAAAAATATTAAAGACAAAAAGTATAAAGTTAAGGTAACAAACCTTGATAAATTAATGGAAATTAAAAAGTGTAATTTCATTAAAATGGATGTTGAGCTTATGGAATTAGATATTTTAAAAGGAGGCAGAAATTTTTTAAAAAAATTTAGACCAATCTTGTGGATTGAAAATCACGAATCATACCCTAATAAAATAAACAAATTTTTACTGGAAAATAATTATGATGCTTATTGGGCTTATTCGCGAGTATTTAATAAATCTAATTTTTTTATAAATGAAAATAATTATTTCGATGAAATTGCAACACTTAATACTTTAGCTATCCCAAAAGAAGATAATAGGTTTTCCATGGATAAAAAGTTCGATAAAATAACAGATTTTTATACAAAACCAATTTTAGTATTAGAAAAAACATTATAATAAGTTCCAAAAACACAAGTGATTTTTAAACTGATATGTGTTATCAAGGTCATATGCTATTTAGGATAGTCTTTAGTTTAATATACTTAATTACATTAGAGATAGGCATTACTGCTTCATTGGAACATAATGATGACAGTAATATTTGTAAACAAGACAAAGAGCCTCAAAATAATTTTAAATGCGATTTTCACTGTATGTTCCAGGGTTTGGTTGATAACGATTGGTTGACTTTTGAAAAAAATAACTTTGGGCATAAAGCCTTATTTAAGATTCAACTTATAGAAAGTTATATTAATTTTGACTTAGAAATTTTTCCACGCACGAACTCACCCCCTTCTTTTTCCTAATCCAAAAAATAATAGTTTTAACAATAAGGAGGTTTAAATGATTATTCTCTTAATCATAATTATTAGTATTAATTTTAGTAACTTATCAGCACACGAAAAAGTTTTTGCTGATTCTCATGGTCCGATATCAATTATGGGGGATCATGTTCATAAAAAAAACGAGTATATGTTTTCATATCGCTTGATGAAAATGGAAATGAGAAATCTTTTTCAGGGAAATAACAAAATAAGTAAGGCTCGTACAATGTCATCACCTAATGGTGCAAGTAATGGCTCTGGAACTTATATGAATGCACCTGATTCAATGTCAATGGATATGCATATGTTTGGCGCAATGTATGCACCATCAGATCACATTACATTGATGTTAATGGGTAGCTATAATAATAAAGAAATGACAACTCAAAGAATGCCAATGACAGGCGGAAAAAAGTTTGATGTAAATTCTTCTGGATTTGGTGATGTAAGATTTACTTTTCTCTCTAAAATTCAAGATTCAAAAAAATGGAAAAATCATATTGGCATGGGAATAAGTTTTCCAACTGGTAGTATTAATCAAAGAGATGTTACCCCAATGTCAAATGATGCAAGACTTGGTTATGCAATGCAGAATGGGACAGGTACTTATGATGGTTTTTTTTTAATAAATAATCTTAATGAATTAGGAAAATTTAAAGTTGGAGAGCAACTTTTTTTCAAATTACCAGTCTCAGGAAAAAATAACTATGGTTATAAATACGGAAAAGATATTGGTTTAAACCTTTGGGTTTCATATAGATTTTTTCAATATTTAAGTACCTCGTTGAAAATAAATTATCAATATAGAGGAGAAATGGGTGGGTCAGATAATGAAATGAATAAAAGAATGAGTACTGCCATGGATGGAAATAACCAAGGGTTCAATAAAGTAAACCTGGGCTTAGGGGTTAATTTTGTTAACAAGAATTATTACTTCAAGAACAATAGAGTATCTTTGGAAATTATAGCTCCTCTTTACAGAAACTATAAGGGAATCCAAATGGCTGATAGCTTCAGTTTTATTGTAGGCTGGCAGTATTAAAATTTGGTTATTCGGATAATTTTAAATTAACAGCTGAGAACTTACCATTGTTCTCTTCAATCTCGTAGCTTATCTTCTGACCTTCAGATAAAGAACTAACACCAGATTTTTCGAGAGCAGTGTAGTGAACGAAAACATCTTTTTCGCCTTCGTCTGGGGTAATGAAACCATAACCCTTTGTAGAACTAAACCATTTAACTTTTCCTGTCTTCATAATATACTTTCTTCATATTAAAAATAAAACTAACACTGATATAAAGAATAATATTGTAATTTGACATCAAAATATCAACTAAATCTCAATGATTTGAAGAGTATAACAAAAACTTATAAATTTAAAACAAAAAAAATATAATTAGGATTTAAGAATTAAGATTGGCATTTAATTTGCTGTTTTTTCTTCATGTTAGAATAGCAAAGCACAAAAAACTCAAATTTAAACTTAAATTGGAAGAAAAATCTATTAAATGGAAGTGTCCAAAAAGAAACTATCAAAATGTTAGAAAAAAATAAAACTTAAACCAAAAATTCAAAAAATATTTTTAATTCCTCATGTAAATTTGTTGTCAAAAAAAACAAAAAAGAAGATTGATAGTCGTCAAGAAATAAATTCAATAATAGACAAGTTAACAAAGAATTTTAATATTTTTGAAAAAGTTAATATTTGGGATTTTCTTCAAGCAAGAAACTTTTATCATGAGGATATCTTGAATGATAATTATTTAAATTTAAATAAGTTGGGAAATAAATTGATTTACGACTATTTTCATCCTAAATAATCCTAGTGAAAATATTAAATCAAAGGTCTTGTAGTTTATAAATTGTCAGATTTGTCTACCCTTCAATAATTTAATTTGCTCTGAGTCTAACCAGAATATAAAAAGAGTTAAGGATGGTAACTTTTTGAAAATTCAACTTAATTATGAGCCTCAATCATTAATTTAAAACACTATGTGTTGCTTGATATTAATTAGAAGAGTCTCAACTAAGACTTACAATTTAAAAAAATTATAATTATATA
>NZGH01000029.1 GCA_002690875.1 Rickettsiales bacterium | reverse complement strand
ATTTCGGGAGATATTGTAATGGGCTCTTTTACAACTCCAGCTTCAAAACGTTTAACTTTAATTACCTCTCGAGCTTGTAAATCAGGACTCAGATTTTTATGAATTATTCCAATACCTCCCTCTTCAGCAATAGCAATAGCAAGTTTTGATTCGGTAACAGTGTCCATAGCTGCTGAAACTATTGGTAAATTTATTTTTAAGGATTTTGTAACAAATGTATTCAAATTTGTATCTTTAGGCAAAACCTCAGAATAACCAGGGGAAATCAGAACATCATCAAAAGTAAGTGCTTTTTTTTCTATTTTCATATTTATTAAGTTTGATTTTAATAATTAAATTATAGTTTATTGAGTCTTTTACGGCGCATTTCCTTTGGATCCAAAAATAAGGGTCTTAAAACGATTAGTCTCTCACTTTTAACTAACTCATAATCATTATTAATTTTTTCTCCATTTATTGCTAATCGATTTGTTTTTGAAAATGCTTCAAGAATTTTATCGTGTAAATTAGGGTTTTTTAATAATTCAGAAACTTTAGTGCCTTTATTAATAGTAATTTTCTGAGTAATTGTTCTTTTAGAAAATGCTAGAATTATTTCAATTAATACCTTATTTTCCATTCTTATCTGCTTGTTGTATAAAAGCATCCATTAAGCTTTCTGAGAGCTCATTAAAAACATACCCTGTAGTTTTTTCAATTAAGAAGTTTTTGAATGACCATTCTAAAAAAAAATTGATCTTACTATTTTTTTCGTCGATTTTGATGAACTCCCAGTAACCAGACATGGATTTGAATGGGCCTTTTTTAAGTTTCATAGAAATTTTTTTTTGTGGTTGATTAATATTTATTGTGGTAAAAGAAAATGGCAAACCCTTAAAAACAATATCAACGGTAGCAATGATACTGCCGTCATCTTGTTCTGAAGAATTACTATCTACACACATAGGTAAAAATTTAGAATAATCGTCAACATTTTTGACTAATTCATACATTGAACTGGATGAATGATTTACTAGTGATGTTTTATTGATTTTTGGCATATTATTATTTTATGAGCATAGTTCAAAATAAAAAGGCTTTTCACGAATTTTTTATTGAAGAAAGATTTGAGGCTGGCATCGTTTTACTTGGCTGGGAGGTTAAATCCATTCGTGAAGGCAGGGCCCAAATAAAAGAAGCATATGTTTTAATAAAAAAAGCTGAAATTTTTTTAATCGGTTCACACTTTTCACCTCTTACATCAACTTCTTCACACATAATTCCAAATCCTACCAGATCGAGGAAATTACTTTTAAAAAAATCTGAGATTGAAAAGCTAATAGGTAAAACAGAGAGAGCTGGCTATTCTATAGTTCCGCTGAATCTTCATTTTTCTAAAGGGAAAATAAAAATTGAAGTTGGTTTGGCAAAAGGAAAAAAATTACATGATAAAAGACAAGACATAAAAGATAGAGAATGGAAAAGGCAAGAACATAGAATATTGAAAGAGATTAACAATCCAAGAAAAAATTAAACTAAAATTAAGGTATATTTACTGGTAACTAAAATAAAAAAAAAAAGGTTCAAACATGTTCTGTAAAGTATTAAATTGTAGAAATTTTTTATTTTTTTCGTTTTTTTTTACTTTTCTATTTACTACTGGATGTTCAAAGATTGACGACGGTGCAATAAAGATTGGCCATGTTGCCCCACTAACTGGGAATCAAGCACACTTAGGTAAAGACAATGAAGCTGGAGCGAAGATAGCAATAAAGGATTTAAATCAATCTAACATTACTATTGATGGCAAAAAAGCTAAATTTATCCTAATCTCTGAGGATGATGCTGCTGACCCTAAACAAGGAACTTCAGCTGCACAAAAGCTAGTTGATTCTAATGTTGCAGGTGTTATAGGTCACCTCAACTCGGGAACAACTATGCCAGCTTCGACAGTTTATAACAGAGCAGGAATTCCTCAAATCTCACCATCGGCAACATTGCCAAAATATACTAAAAGAGGTTATAAAACAGCATTTCGAGTAGTTGCTAACGATGTCCAACTTGGTGGTAGTTTAGGTAGATATGCTTTCACTGATCTCAAAGCCAAGACTGCAGCGATTATTGACGATAGATCAGCTTATGGTGCCGGTGTTGCCGCTGAGTTTAAAATTGGATTTGAAAAGTCAGGAGGAAAAATAATTGAAAATCAGTATACTAATGATAAATCAACAGATTTTTTTGCGATCTTAACCTCTATAAAATCAAATAATCCTGACATTATCTTCTTTGGGGGTATGGATGCTGTTGCTGGCCCAATGATTAGACAGATCAAACAATTGAATATTAAAAAACCTTTTTTAGGTGGTGATGGAATATGTACCGCAGAATTACCTAAACTTGCCGGTAAGGCTATTGGGTCCAATAAAGTTTTTTGTGCTGAAGCTGGAGGACTAACAGATGAAGAAAGTATTAAGAAAAATAAAGACTTTAGGGAAAGATTTGAAAGAGAAACTGGATATGAAGTTAAACTTTATTCCCCCTACGTTTATGATGCAACCATGATTCTTGTAGAAGCTATGAAAATTGCAGATTCTTCTGATCCAAAATTATTCTTAAAAGAAATTTCAAATATTGAATATTTGGGAGTTACTGGACCCATTTCTTTTGATGAATATGGTGATGTTAAAAATGCAAGTCTAACTATTTACACATTTGATCTTACTAGTAAAAGTCCAGTGAAAGTTATTAGGTCATCCATTGAATAGTTTAATGGAAACATCTATTAAATATAAAAATTTTTTCTTCTCCTTTTCATTTCAAAAAGACAGATTGCTACTGCTGATGCCACATTTAATGATTCAATTTCTTCAATAATTGGTATCTTTACACGGTCCAATTTATTTTTATATATTTCAAGTTTTGACAAGCCTGCACCTTCATTTCCAAAAATCCAGGCACAATTTTTTTTTAGTTTTACATTTTTTCCATATAGATTTTGTGAATCATCACTAAGAAAAGTTGCTAAGATTTGTATCTTCCTAGCATTCAAATATTCTATGATTTGGGACAAACCTTCAAAGAAAGAAATTCTTATTAGGAAATGACCTCCACAACCCGACCTAATTACTTTTGGTGAAAAAGCATCAACACATCCTTTTGTTAAAAATATATCATTGATGCCTAAACTTGCTGTTGTTCTAATTATATTTCCCAGATTTCCGGGATCTTGTATACCATCCAATACAACCACATCATTGAATTTTTTATTTTTGAAAATTAAGTGGTTTGGATGACTAACTACTAAGCCCCAACCTGATCCATTCTCAACTTGAGAAACCTCACTAAAAAGGCTTGAGGACAAACATAAATAATTAAAATTAAGCTGGTTAGTTATTCCTAATATTTTACTAATAGTCGATATATTCAATTTCTCTCTATAAACTAAAATACTGTTTTCATTAAATCCAACATTCTGAGCAAAAGTAGAGCATAATTTTTCTCCCTCAAGCCAAAAAAGGTTTTCTTGATGTCTAAATTTAGAAGAAGAAAGAATTTTAATTATTCTTTTAAAATGTGAATTTTTTTTTGAAATTACCATTTTACATTGATGGTAATTTTTTAATTTTTTGTTACTCATAACTTATTGATTGGTGAAAATGTTTTTCTATGGCAAGAACAAGGGCCAAATTTTTTTAAAATCTTAATATGCTCCTCTGTACCATATCCCATATTTTTCTTGAATTTGTATAATGGATATTTTTTATCTAATTGAATCATATGTGTATCCCTTGTGACCTTTGCCAGAATTGAGGCTATCGATATTTCTTTTACAAGAGAATCACCATTTTTTACCGTTTCTGTTTCCAACGTCCAATTATCCCATGGACCTTTGACGTTTTTTGGTGAGTGAATTCCGTCAATTTTGACTAGAAATTTCATTCCATTAGTAGACAAATTATCAGTGAATTTTTTAAAAGCTCTTGTCATTGATAATATAGTCGCCCTGAGAATATTATATTTACTTATTTCCTCAATACTTGCCCAACCGACGCCAAATATTATTTTTTGATTTATCAATTCTTTGTAGATACCCTGTCTTTTATTAGCACTCAAAAGTTTAGAATCTTTAACATAAGATAGAGTTTCAACTTGAATTTTCTTAAAATCTGAGCAAATTAGTGAAGAGGCGACTGAACAAACTGGTCCAGCTAGAGATCCTCTTCCCACTTCGTCAATTCCAATAATTAATTTTTTTTTAGGATACACTTTCACTATTATGAAGCAATTTGGGAGATAAATTGTGTCTGTTGTTAGATGTGCTGTAATTGGTGTTGGGCATTTAGGTAGATTTCATGCCGAAAAATATTCAACTCTTGACTGCTGCGAACTAGTTGCTCTTGCTGATCCTAATCCTCAAAATGCGCTTAAACTTTCAAAAGAATACGAATGTGACTTTATCACAAACTATAAAGAAATTCTCGATAAAGTTGATGCTGTAAGTATAGTTGTCCCTACTTCATTACATTATGAAGTAGCAAATAAATGTTTAGAAGCCGGTATTCATGTTCTGCTTGAAAAGCCAATTACTGATAATGTTGATCAAGCTAAATTGTTAGATCATTTAGCTCAAAAAAAGAATGTAAAATTTCAAATTGGACATATTGAAAGATTTAACCCAGCAGTACTAAAATTCAAAGAAATTAATTATGATGAAGATAAAGATGAGAAATTTAGTATAAATCCTGTTTTTATAACATCAACTCGAATTGCGCCTTTTAAGCCAAGAGTAATAGACGTTGACGTAATTACTGATTTAATGGTGCATGACATAGACTTAATTTTACACATGGTAAATTCTCCGATAGCTAATATTTCAGCGAGAGGTAGGAAAGTTTTGTCAAATTCGACTGATATTGCATACGCATATTTAGAATTTGAAAATAATTGCGTAGCAAATATTACAGCTAGTAGAGTCAGTGAGAGAACTCAAAGAACAATGAATGTATTTACGGAAAATGCTTACTATGCAATTGACTTTCAAAATCGTACTCTTAAATCGTCAAAAGTTTTAACTGATGAAAATCCTAAACTTAATAGTAAATACTATAATGCTGATTCCAATGATGCTTTAAAAACCGAAATAGAAAGCTTTATCCAAAGCATTATTAGCTCAATACCTGTTTCAGTGAGTGCTCAAGATGGTATAAAAACTATCGAAACTGCAACTTTGATATCGGTATTAATTGACGAATATAATAGGCAACTATAATGATGATTCCAATGGTCGACTTGAAAGCTCAGCACAGCAAACTAAAACAAGAAATTAACGAAGAAATAAATAAAGTTTTAGAGTCTACTCAATTCATTAATGGACCAAACGTTAAAGAACTAGAAAATGAAATTAAAAATATTTTTGGAGTTAAATATGCCTTTAGTTGTGCGTCCGGAACGGACGCCTTACAACTTTCTGCAGAAGCACTGGATCTCGGTCCAGGAGACGAAATAATTACAACACCATTTACTTTTATTTCTACCGCATGGGCAATATCTTATTGTGGTGCGACTCCAGTATTTGTAGATATTGATCCAAAAACTTTAAATATTGATTTAAATTTAGTAGAAAAATCGATTTCTAACAAAACTAAAGCAATCATACCTGTTCATCTTTTTGGACAACCAGTTGATATGATTGCTCTTAAAAAAATCTGCGATTCTAAAAGTATCAAAATTATAGAGGACTGTGCACAATCATTTGGTGCAAAAATTGGTAATAAATTAACAGGTACATTTGGAGATTTTGGTTGTTTTAGTTTTTTTCCAAGTAAAAATTTAGGTGCTTATGGTGATGGTGGACTCATAACAACTAATAACGAAAATTTAGCAAATAAAATCTCTATGTTAAGGAATCATGGAAGTAAAGAACGTTATTATCACGACATTGTAGGTTATAACAGTCGTCTAGATGAAATTCAGGCATGCATTCTAAGAGTAAAGTTGAAACATATAAACTCATTTAATACTGACAGAAGAAGAGTAGCAAAAAAATATTCATCTCTTTTAGAAAATTCTGAAATAACACTACCTTTTGAGGATGGAATTGGTGAGCACGTCTATCATCAGTTCACTATATTACATAAAGGAAGAGAAAATATTCGAAAAAGACTTGCAAGTGATGGTATTTCTTCTGCTATTTACTATCCCGTGCCATTGCATAAACAAAAAGTTTATAAAACTGATCATGGTAAAAAATCATATCCTGTTACTGAATTTGTTTCAAAAAACTGTCTTTCTTTACCAATTTATCCGGAACTTGAAGACAATGAGATAGAAAAAATAACAAATTTAATTTTAAGTGAACTTAAGTAAGTATTTACTTTATCGATTAAATTAAAGCGTAAAAAATATGAAAAGAATAATGTTTTCCGTGGGCGAGCCTTCAGGAGAATTGCTTGCTTGTGAAATAATTAAAAAGATTAAAAAAAAATCTTTAGAAAATATTATTTTTACTGGTATGGGTTCAGAAAAAATGGACTCTCTAGGTGTTAATCTTGTTACTGATTCAACTGAAACAGCTGTAGTTGGTTTTACTGAAGTTTTTAAGAAATGGTTTATTTTAAAAAATGCTTTAAAAAAACTAAAAAATGAGCTCCTTAAAAATCCTCCTAACATATTAATTTTAGTAGATTATGTTGAATTTAATTTACGACTTGGACAATTTGCAAAAACTTTAGGGATCCCTGTTTTGTTTTATGTAAGTCCTCAAATATGGGCTTGGGGTTCAGATAGAGTTAAAAGAATTAGCAATGCAACCGATGCCATCGCTTTAATTTTTCCTTTTGAGATAGAACTCTATAAAAAAACTAAAATAAGAGCAAAATACGTTGGTCATCCTTTAACCGAAATTTTACCTACCTCTCTTAATACAGAAACTTCAAAAAATGAATTAAGTATAACTACTCATGATGAAATAATAGGTTTGCTTCCCGGCAGCAGAATTTCAGAACTCAAACAACACTTACCTGTTTTAAAATCAACGATTATAGAAATTAACAAAACTTGTAAAAATGTCATTTTCTTACTTGCTGTAATAAATAATAAAAAACATCATATTCTGATAAAGAACTTTATACTTGAGCTGCAATCAAAAAATATAAATATTAAAATATTTTCAGATAAAACCTACGAGGTCATTTCTGCTTCTAATGTTGTTGCCGTTGCATCAGGTACAGCTGTACTTGAAGTTGCTTTATTAAAAAAACCAATGATCGTATTTTATAAAACCTCTTTAATTTCATATTTAATTTTAAAAACAATTATCACTGTCGATTATATTTCACTAGTTAACATTTTATTAAAGAAAGGATCTGTTGAAGAATTTATTCAGCATGACTTTAATTATAAAAACTTATCTAAGGCCATTATAAAGTTATCAAAATCCAAGGAATTACAGACTAATCAAATACACGATTTTGAAACTATTAGAAATATTTTAGGAAATTGCTCAGCATCAGATGAGGTTACAAAAATGATTTTTGAAATGACTTCTAAACCCTAGCTTTTAAATGGGTCCGAATTGTTCCTCTCTTAGATGATTTAATGAAAGATACAAAGTTTTTAACTTCTGTATGCTCATCACTGAGCTTTGAAAGCTCAATCTCATTAGGTTCTAACCTTCTTTGCACTAACATTCTAAAAGCCCTTGACAAAGCATCAAGTGTTTTTGATTTCATTCCAAATCTTCTCAAACCAACTCTGTTTAGACCTATTGCTCTTGCATAATTACCAGATGCTAAGCAATAAGGCGGCAAATCAAGATTTACCGCTGAGCCCATACTTGTAAAAGAGTTTCGGCCTATTCTAACAAACTGGTGAATTAAACTAAATCCTCCAAGAGTTGCATAATCTTCGATAATAACGTGGCCTGCCAATTGAGCCCCATTTGCCATTAAAATATTATTTCCGATTTTGCAATCGTGGGCAATATGGCTGTATGCCATAATTAAATTATCATTCCCAATTAGAGTAATTCTGTTGCCTCTCACGGTACCAATACTAACAGTACAGTTCTCCCTAATAATGTTTCTATCTCCAATTATAAGTTTAGTAGGTTCGTCTGAATAACTTATGTCTTGAGGTGGAATACCGATTGCGCTGTAGGGGTGAACGACATTATCTTTCCCTAATTTTGTATTTCCAGTGATTGTTACATGGTTATGAATCTTACTACCTGCTCCAATCTGGACGTTTTCATCAATTATAGAAAATGCTCCAATACTAACACCACTCGATATTACTGCTTTTGGGTCAACTATGGCAGTTGAGTGAATATTTAACATTTTATACTTTTCTCAATGCACACAAAAGTGTAGCTTCCGCACAAGTGCAATCATTCGCACTTGCTTTGGCTTTGTATTTCCATACTCCTCCTTTTACTCGATCGATTTCAACATCTAATATAAGTGTGTCACCAGGCAAAACAGGATTTTTAAAACGACAGTTATCAATTCCAACAAAATAATATAATGAGTTTTTATCAGGCAAAACATCCATAGATTTAAAAGAAAGAATACCAGCTGTTTGCGCTAAGGCTTCAATTATTAAAACACCAGGCATTACAGGATGATGAGGGAAATGACCTGTGAAAAATTGTTCATTGATTGTGACATTTTTTAAAGCTTTTATATTTGAATGAGGGTGAACTGACAAAACTCGGTCAACCAAAATAAATGGATATCTATGAGGTAAAGTATCTAAAATTTCTTTAATGTTCATTTTTCTTTGCAATAAAAAGTTTATTTTTTATAGTTTTCAGTTTTTTAATAATAACCGACGTTCTTCTCCAATCAGTATGAGTTTGAAGAGGATAAATGCCTACATATTTGTCAGGTTTCTTTATGTCAGAGATAACTAAACTCATCGGGCCTATAACGGTGTCATCAGAAATCGTAAGATGTCCTAAAACACCTGAGGCTCCACCTATTTGACATCTTTCGCCAATCTTTGCACTTCCAGCAATCCCTACACAACCCGCAATGGCAGTATTACTTCCAATCAGAACATTATGAGCTATGTGAACTTGACTATCTAACTTGACACCTGAACCAATAACAGTGGAGTTAAATGTGCCTTTGTCAATAGTAGTATTGGATCCAATCTCAACATTATCTCCAATTTTTACATTACCACTTTGAGGTATTTTTTCCCATTCTTGGTTTTTATTTAATGCATAACCAAAACCATCTGACCCTATAACAGCCCCACTATGAACAATAACTTCTTTTCCAATAAATACATTTGACAAGATTGTTGTTCGCGGATGAAAAAAACAATTTGGACCAATTATGCTATTTTCTCCAATAAAAGTTGATGCACTTATGTACGAATTTCTTCCTATCGTGACATTTTTTTCAATAATACATTTTGGACCAATCTGTACTCCATCATTAATAATTACTGATTGATCTATAATAGAACTGGAATCGATTTTTTTTTTATTTTCAATTGTTTTCTTATTAAGCAACAATGAAGCTCTAGCAAAAAATAAATATGGATCGTAATATGAAATAGTTGTGAGATTACGAGAAATACGATTTTTTATAATTTCGTCTAAAAATTGATTTTTGTCACTGATGACTATAAGTGAAGCTTTTGATTCTATAATTTTATCTTTTGGAATTTTATTGTTTACAAATGAAGCATCTTCATAAGAAGAATTTTCAAGAGAGTTAAATTCCTTTATAACTAAACTTGAATCTCCATACAACTTACCACCAATTGAAGAAACAAGTTCATAAGCTTTCATTTCATTTTTTGGCATTCAACGCTTTAATAACTTTACCTGTAATATTAACCGAAGGAGCTGCATAAACAGCATTTTCAACTATTAAATCAAACTTTTCACTTTCAGCAAGATTCTTTATGACAGCCCTAGCTTTTTCAACAACAGCCGCCAATTCTTCATTTTTCCTTTGATTTAAATCCTCCCTCGCTTCTCTTTGTTTCCTCTGTAAATCTCTTTCCAAATCTGACATTTCTCTTTGAACCTTCTTTTTTTCTTCATTAGTTAAAATAGCCTGATCTCGGTCAAAAATTTCTACTTTCTTTTTTAACTCTGCTCCTAATTTTTTTAACTCTGTATCTCT
>NZGH01000028.1 GCA_002690875.1 Rickettsiales bacterium | reverse complement strand
TTTTTTAGTAACAAAAAATTTTGATGTTATACTAGACTGGAATAGATCGAATTACTTTGCTTTAACCGTTTTTTTATTATCCGATGAAGTTATTAAATAATACTATATTGAAAAGAAATTTTGTTTTACTCTTTTTAATGTTAATGATTTGTAGTTGCTCAGAAACGACTTTTTTAATTAATTCTGCAAAAAGAATAGGTACTTGGGGAGATAACCCAAAATATAAAGTAGGAAACCCCTATAAAATAAATGGTAAATGGTATTATCCAGCAATAAATTATGAATATGATGAAGTTGGATATGCGTCATGGTATGGTCCAGGTTTTCATGGAAAAAAAACAGCCAATGGCGAGATTTTTAATCAAAATAAAATTTCTGCAGCTCATAGGACTTTACCTCTTCCATCAGTTGTAAAAGTGACGAATTTAGAAAATGGCAAAGTTCTTTCTTTTGTTAGAGTAAATGATAGAGGACCGTTTGCTAGAAATAGAATAATTGATTTATCAAAAGAAGCAGCAAAAGAACTTGGGTTTGTAAATAAGGGTGTTACAAAAGTTCGAGTTGAGATACTCGAAGACGAATCCAGAAAATTTGCAAACGATTTAATCCAATCTAAAAATAAAGCTAAGTCAGCTAAAGTTCAAAATATAGAAAAAAAAAACCTAACACCCCCTGTTGAAAAACCCAAGAGTGAGGGCAAAGAAAATACAACAAAAAAATTAAAAAATGATACTGTTGAAAACTTTGTTTTAAAAGATAGTAAAATAGCAATTCAAGTTGGAGCATTTACAGACCATCGAAACGCGAAATCACTTATTGAAAAACTTTCAGAGTTTAAAGCTTATATTAAAAGAGAGTTTGTAGAAAATAAATATATTTATAGGGTCAGAATAGGACCGTTAAAAAATATTAATTTAGCGAATCAATTACAAGAAAAACTTTTTCAACTTGGGTACACCTCTTCACATCTAGTAATGAATTAAAGATGAAAAAATTTATATTCCTAATACTTTTGATTACCAAAACTTCATATGTTCAAGCTATTGAAACCACAGCCGTACAGGGTATTCTTTATGATTACGAAACTAAATCTATTCTTTTTGAAAAAAATGCTGACGAACTTATGTCACCAAGTTCAATGAGTAAAATTATGACAATTTATTACGTATTTCAAAAGATCAAAGATGGTGAAATTTCATTAGATGATGAATTTGAAGTTAGTAAAAAAGCGTGGAAAAAAGGTGGATCTAAAATGTTCGTAAATTTAAAATCAAAGGTCAGAGTAGAAGATCTAATAAGAGGTATAATTGTGCAATCAGGAAATGACGCTTGTATTGTTATTGCAGAGGGAATATCAGGTAGTGAAGAGATTTTTGCTGATGAATTAAATGAATTAGCTAATGAAATTGGTCTTGAAAACTCTAATTTTACTAATTCAACAGGTTGGCCAGATAAAAATCATTTAATGACTGTCAATGATCTACTTAAATTAACTATACGAACAATTGAAGACTTTCCTGATTTATATCGCTATTATTCGGAAAAAGAGTTTACCTTCAACAATATTAAACAATTGAATAGAAACCCGTTGCTATTTAAAACTATTGGGTCAGACGGCTTGAAAACTGGACATACATCTTTAGGTGGTTTCGGACTTGTTGCTACTGTAAAAAAAAATGATAGAAGATTAATATTAGTTTTAAATGGTTTAAAATCTAGTTCTCAAAGATCCAAAGAATCCGAAAGGTTGATGAAAATTGGATTTAACCAGTTTAAAAGTATTATGGTTGCAGACAAGGAAAAAGAATTAGGCCAAATACCTGTCTGGTCTGGGAAAAAAAAAAAAGTTAGCTTTTATTCAAAAGATGAGATTTCTATAACTGTGCCTAAAAGTTTAAGAAAAAAGATGAGCTTTAAGATAAGATATCAATCACCATTAGTTGCTCCAGTAGCTGAGGATCAACATGTTGCTGATTTTTTAATAAAAAAAAATGACCAAACAATAAAATCTTATAAATTGTATGCAAAAAATAAAGTAATGGAATCAAACTTTTTTTCTAAAATGATTTTAAACTTTAAATTTCTTCTCTTTGGAGAAAGTTTAGTAACGACACAATGACAAAATTTATAGCTTTTGAAGGGATAGATGGAAGCGGTAAATCTACTCAACTCAGGCTGTTGGCAAAATCACTTGAAATTAAAGGTTTTAAATTTATTTGTACAAGAGAACCTGGTGGCTCTAATATTTCAGAGCAAATTAGAAAAATATTAGTTAGAAAACAAAAGGAAAATATTTTACCACTTACCGAGTTATTATTAATTTATGCTGCAAGATACGAACACTTAAAAAAAAAAATAATTCCAAATTTAAAAAATAAAATCGTTTTGTGTGATAGATACTTTTACTCTACCTATTGTTATCAAATCCTAACTAGTAATATCCCCCTTTCAACCTTAAAATATTTACACAGTAAAATTACAAATAATTTAATGCCGGACTTAACAGTCGTTATCGACGTTAATTTTAATGTTGGAATAAAAAGAAGCCTGAAAAAAAAAAAGAATGAAACTAGGTTTGAGTTTAAGGGTAATTTATTTCATGAAAAGGTATCATTCGGTTTTAAAAACTTGAAAAAAAAAAAGAGAATTAAATTATTTAATGGTGAAAAAAGTAAAAATGAAGTTCATGAAAATATCGTTGATTTTTTAAATAAAAAAAAAATATTTAATAAAAAAATTCCATATCATTATGAATATTGATACTAATATTATTGAAAACAGCTACAATCAGGAGTTTAATTTCGTTAATAAACTTTATTTAAAAGAGCTCTTCCCACATTCTTGGATTTTTCATGGTCCAAAAGATTCAGGAAAAAGAAAGTTTCTAGATATCTTTATAAAAAAAGTTTTAAAAGAAAAAACTAATGGTAATTCTGTATATGAAATTAATAGTGATGAAAACCCTGCAATGATTGATGATGTAAGAAAATTAATTAATCAATGTAATTTAACAAATTCAGTTAACAATGTAAGTAAAACCTTTCTTGTAATAAATAATTTAGAATTACTTAATAAAAATTCAATTATTGCTTTACTCAAAACTTTAGAGGAACCCCCTCCAAATACTATTTTAATATTAATTTCTCATAACTTAAAACTTATTCCTCAAACAATTCAATCTAGGTGTATAAAAATTCAGTTTAACCCTTATAAACTTATTGCCAATTATAATAATAAAGAATACGAACAAGAGGAAAACTTCTTTATATCGGATGGATACCCAAGTATCTATAATCTTCTCCAAACTAAAGATGGTGATTTAATTAAAGCTGAATTAAAAAAAATTTTAAAATCAGAATCTTTAGATTATATAAATTTTGAAGACTTTTATTTAAAGGTTTCAAAAAACTTTGACACTTTTTTTCCTTTAATTATTAATATGATATTCTTTAGTTTAAAAAATTATTTTAAAAGTCATGTTTGTGATTTAAACAAAAAACAAAAAATCTTAGTTTTTTTAGATTATGTAAAAAATAACTTCAAAAAAGGGTTTTTCTTGGATAATAAGAAAATTTTATTTTTAATTTTTAATGAATATTTTTCTTTAGAACTAAGCAAATGAAAAAAAAAATTTATATTACTACTCCAATTTTTTATGTAAACGATTTACCTCATATTGGACATTCTTATACTTCAATTATATGTGATACCTTGGCTAGATTTTATAGATTAAATAATTATGATGTACTTTTTACTTCAGGTACAGATGAGCATGGATTGAAAGTTGAAAAAGCAGCAAAAGAAAGTGGAATGACACCCAATAATTTTGTTGATAAAGTCTCTCAAAATTTTAAAGAATTATTAAAAAAAATTAAATCAACTAATACAGATTTTATTAGAACAACTGAAAGTAGACATAATGTTGCTTGTAAAAAATTTTGGAATAATCTCTGTCAAAAAAGTCAAGTTTATTTAAGTAAATACAAAGGATGGTACTCAATTAAGGATGAATCGTTTTATCAGGAAAAAGAATTAATAAAAAAAAATGACTCTTTTTTTACAATTGATAATGAAAAAGTTGAGTGGATTGAAGAAGAAAGTTTTTTTTTTAAACTTTCTGAATGGGAAACTTCACTCCTCAATTATTACGAAAAATATCCTGAATTTATTCAACCAAAATCAAGAAGAAATGAAGTTATTAGTTTTGTTAAATCTGGATTAAAAGATTTGTCAATATCCAGAACAAGCTTTAAGTGGGGAATCAAGGTTGAAGAAAATAGTGATCATATAATGTATGTATGGATTGATGCACTTGTTAATTATTTAACTTCTATAGGATATCCTAATTTTAAAAAGAATAAAGAATATTGGGAGGAGTGTATTCATGTGATAGGCAAAGATATCCTTAAATTTCATGCAGTTTACTGGCCCGCAATGTTAATGGCGTCAGACTTACCTTTACCAAAAAAAATTTTTGCTCATGGTTGGTGGACCAATGAGGGGAAAAAAATTTCAAAATCTTTAGGTAATAGTATTGATCCAAATAAAATTATAGACAGTTATGGATTGGATCAATTCAGATATTTTCTTCTTAGAGAGGTAACTTTAGGACAGGATGGTGACTTTTCAGAACAAGCCTTAAAAAATAGAGTTAATTCTGATTTATCAAATAATTTTGGAAACCTAGTACAAAGAACAATAAAATTTCTTTTTAAAAACTTTGATGGAGTTGTTCCTTTTCAGCTTAAACCAAATTCAATTAATAATTTTCCATTAAACGATATTTTTCTTCTTTTTCAAAAAGTAGAGAAGTTTATAATTAACTTAGAGATGAATAAAGCCATTGAAGAAATTTTTATTTCTATAAGTAATTTAAATAAGTTTATGGACGAGTCAGAGCCGTGGAATGTGGTTAAAAAAGATAGAGAATTAACTGGAAAGATTCTAACCGAACTAATAGAGAGTTTTAGAATTATTGGTATTATTTTACAACCTTTCTTGCCAATTGCTTCTAAATTACTTCTTGATACATTGAATATAGATAATAAATTAAGAATGTTTAAATATATAAATTCAAAAAACTTTATAAACAAAGGACATAAATTAAATGAACCAAAAGCATTATTCCCTAGATTTGAATAAAATAGTTGATTCACATTGTCATCTTGATTTTGTGGATTTTGACAATGATAGAGATAAAATAATCAGTAATGCAAAAAAGAATAATGTAAATTATTTTTTAACGATTTCTGTTAATCTCGAAGATTTTGAAAAGGTTTATAAAGTCACGCAAAATTATGAAAATATATGGTGCACTACTGGCATTCATCCTAACAATGTAAGCTCAAATATTAATTCAATGCAACTTGACGAAATTCAAAGAAATATTTTAACCAACCTTAAAAATAAAAAAGTTGTTGGATTAGGAGAAACCGGACTAGATTTTTTCAGAGACGAGGAAAATAAAGCAAATCAGAAAGATTCATTTATGTTACATCTTTTTTTATCAGGAAAGAAAAAGTATCCTACTATTGTACACACAAGAGATGCAGATGATGATACAATTCATTGTATTAACGAATCTGTAAAAAAATATTCATCAACAGGCTTAATTCACTGTTTCACTTCCACAAAAACATTTGCAAAAAAAGCTTTAGATAATGGGTTCTATATTTCTTTTTCAGGAATAATAACTTTTAAAAATGCAACAGATTTAATTGATGTTGTAAAATACGTTCCCTTGGACAAAATTCTGGTAGAGACCGACTCTCCGTATTTGGCTCCAGTACCTTTTAGAGGGAAAAGAAATGAACCTTCATACGTTAATTCTACTTTAGAGAAAGTTTCTGAAATAAAAAAAATAAAAAAAAATGAATTAATTAAAACTACTACGAAAAACTTTTTTACTTTATTTTCAAAAATACAAAATGACCATTGAAATTGAAATATTGGGATGTGGAAGTTCCTCAGGAGTCCCTGCAATTGGAAATAATTGGGGTTCTTGTAACCCAGATAACCCAAGGAATAGAAGATTGCGTTCCTCAATATTAGTTAAGAGTAAAGAATCAACGATTATAATTGATGCTACTCCAGACTTAAGGCAACAACTTTTGAATGCTAATGTAAAAAAGCTTGATGCAGTATTCATTACACACACTCATTCTGATCATATAAACGGTATTGATGATTTCAGATTTTTAAATGTAATTATGAATAAAGATTTAAATCTTTATGCAACAGGAGATGTTTTAAAAAAAATAAAGGAAAGGTTTGGATATGTTTTTGAAAAATTAGTTCCGGAGGCAAATGGTTTTTACTATAAGCCATGTTTGATACCACATGAGATATCAAAAGACTTTACAATTAATGATTTGAAAATTACAAGTTTTGAACAGGACCATGGTTTTGTGAATTCCACTGGTTTTAGATTTAACAATTTTGCATACTGTACAGATGTAATTAATTTTGATCAAAAAGCCATGGAGAAACTTAAAGGATTAGATTTATGGGTAGTAGATTGTTTAAGGTTCAAACCCCATAAAACACATGCTCATTTTGATAAAGTAATGGGGTGGATAAAATTGTTAAAGCCAAAACAAACAATTCTTACTCACATGAATTATGAGGTAGATTATGATTTTATTATGTCGAAAGTACCTGCGAATTGTGTTGCAGCGTATGATGGTCTTAAAGTAAAAGTATAAATTTAGTGAAAAAATTTATAATAATAGGAGTTGCAGGTTTTGTAGCTAAAAGGCATTTACAAGCAATTAAACATAATTCTGGTGAATTAATTGCTAGTCATGATATTAATGATTCTGTAGGCATAATAGACAGCTATTTTCCAGAATCTAAGTTTTTCAATGATATCTCAAGGTTTGAAAGATTTATTGATGAATTTAAAAGAAACAAAGGGTCTATTGATTATTTAGTTATATGTAGTCCTAACTATCTTCATGATTTTCATATAAAACTTGGCTTAAGACATGGGATGGATGTGATATGTGAAAAACCTTTGGTAATAAATCCAAATTTGTTATCAGGTTTATTTGAATATGAAAAAAAATTTGATAAGAATATTTATTGCCTTCTACAATTAAGGTTAAAAAAAAATGTTCAAAAAATGAAAAATCTTCTAAAAAATAAAGGTTTGAAGGAAATTAATATTAATTATGTTACACCAAGAGGAAGTTGGTATGATTATTCTTGGAAATCAGATGAAGAAAAATCAGGTGGTATATTGATTAATATTGGTATTCATTTATTTGACTTTCTAACTGAGGTGTTAGGTAACGCTAAAGATTTTAAAATTATAAAATACAACAACAGAGAGAGTAATGGTGTTTTATATTTTGACAACCTAAAGGTTAACTTCAATTTGTCTTTAAATAGTAAAAAATTTGAAACCAAAAGAGAGATAATTATAGGCGCGGAAAATATTAATATTGATCAAAATTTTTCAAATAATCATAGTGAATGTTACAAACAAATTTTAAATAATAATAAGACTTTCCTTGCTAAAAATTGTTCTAAATCAATTTTTCTTGTTAATAAAATGAGAATTAGCATAGGTGCAATTAATAATTGATAAATATCTACTTATTATAACTTATTTGATTTCCACCAAACTATAGTTCTTTTAAGACCTTCACGCAGATCTATTTTTGATTTCCATCCTATTTCTTTTCTTGCTTTGCTACAATCTAGTATCAAATTAAAGTTAGTTGTGGGAGCTGAGATATTTTTTTTTATTTTGAGTTTTTTTTTTGCTATATTAATTATTACTTTTACTAAATCAATAACTTTGATGCCTGACTCAGATCCACAATTATAAATTTCATATTTACTTTTTTGTTTTTTAATAACCATTTTTACAAAATTAACCAAGTCTGAAATATATAAAAAATCTCTGGTTTCGTTACCTTTTCCCCATATTTCAATTTCTGTTCTAGCCATCATGACTTTTGTAATTGTTGCTCCAATTACATGACTTTTTTCTAAATCAAACTTATCGTAGGGGCCATAAATGTTACTGTGACGAATTATTGTAAACTTTGTATTTGATATATTTGAATAGAACTTACAAAGTTTTTCGATGTATATCTTTGTCCAACCAACTCCAAAATATTTGTCAGTTATTTTATAACTAAATTTTTGTTCATTTTGATTTTTTAGGCTACTTTGATACATGACAGTGCAGCTAAAAAAAATAAAATGTTTTAGATTTTTATTTTTAAAAATTTCTCTTAAAATATTTATATTCATTATAGCATTGTCGTTAATATGGATGCAGGGATTGTACGTAATATCTTTAATTCCAGATGTTATGGCCGCAGCATTTATTACAATATCAATGTCATCAAAAAGATTGTTAATTTCTCTTGAATTTGTTAAATCACACTTAATCCATTCAATATTTTTATTTTCAAAAGGTGTTTTTAAATTGTATGTAGCTTTAATTTTTAAGTTTTTGGAAATGTTGAGTGCTAGATTTTTACCAATAAAGCCTGTCGCACCAAGAATTATAATTCTAGATTTTTTTTTAATCATTAATAAAAATTTCTTTTGCTTTTTTTTTACATTCAAGTAATGATCCTTCAGTTCCAATATCAATAAACCTAGGCTTGTTAACTTTGATTACTCCTATCTTTTCATTATTTTTTATCATATTAGGTATAAGTTGATGCTCTAGGCTCATGTACCCTTTTTTTCTATATTTAATAATTTTTTCTTTTTTAAAAAAATATATTCCTGAATTAATGTATCCAGGACCTATTTTTTTTTTTTCTCTAAAATTAACTAATTGATTTTCTTTATTAAAAATTATCGTTCCAAATCTTTCAGTTTCTTTCATGCGATGACAAACTAAAGCACATGTATTTTTTAGATTAATTGACTCTAGTAATATTTTAATACCATTTACTAAAAAACTATCACCATTTAGTACAATTAGATAATCTTTACAATAATCAATTGAATTAAAAATAGATCCTGCAGTTCCAAGTTTTTTTTTTTCTTTGATGACTGTTTGATTCATATTTTTAAATTCATTATTATTTACCCATTTTTCAATTTGTTCTCCTTTATAGCCTGCTGCATAAACTATATCTTTAAAATTTAGTATTTCTATTTCTTTAATAAGCCAATAAAGAAATGGTTTATTTTGAATTTGTATGAGTGGTTTGGGCTTGCTTGGGTAAAGATGTTTAATTCTTGAACTTAATCCACCTACTAAGATTACAAAAGAAAAATTTTTGTTAATTATTTTTATATTTTCCATTAAAACTAAGAATTATCATAATTTAGTATATTATTGTTCTTGTTCCAGATTCATCAATTTCTGGTTTGATATATAATTTATTTTTTAAATATTTACTAATAAATTTATCTCTTTTTCCTTCTTTAAAATATGCCAAAATAAAGCCGCCGCCGCCGGCTCCCATTATTTTATAACCTAATATTTCTCTTTTATTAAGGATTTCAAATAGATCTTTTGTTTTTTTTGTAATCATTTTTTTTGAGAGTTCCTTTTTCAACTCCCAAGTATGTTCAAGTAGTTTACCAAAAGTATCTATATCTTGATTAATAAGACTTGAATACGCTTCATCAACAATTCTTTGTATTTTGATTAATATTTCTTTTTTCTTTTCTAAATTTTTAAGAATTAATTGTGCCATCTGGGAAGAATTTCTTTGTTCATCAGTGTACACTAAAAGTAATCTTCCTAAAAATTCGAACCTTTCATGATCTTTGAGAATTATTGGGTTAATTTTAAAAGTTCTATTTTTTCTTATTTTGACATAGTTAAGATTTCCAAAGGAAGAAGCAATTTGATCTTGTATGCCAACATTTTCTTTTAAAAATTTATTTTCTATTTGGTATGAATTTTCTGCAAGTTTATATTTATCAAAACTTATATTTTTTAAATTCATTATACAATTTCCAACTGCACAACAATAAGCAGAACTAGATCCAATACCACTACTTGCTGGAAGGTCTGCAAAGTAAATAAAATCTAAATTTTCAAAAAACTTATAAAATCTTAGCGATTCACGAACTATAGGTTGTTTTATATTATTAATATTATTTGTAGCCTCTTTAATTCTCCATTGTATATTATATTTTTTATTGGAGTTTTTTGGTAGTCTTTTAACAACTGAGTAAGAATATTTTTGAAATGCTAATGATATAAAGGCACCTCCATTGTTAGTAAACCATTCTTCGTAATCAGTACTACCTCCAAAAAATGAAATTCTGAAAGGAGATTTAGAAATAATCATACTACCTATCTTACTAAATAATTTTTATTATTTTTTATTTTTTTTCTCCAATAATTTAATAAATCATTTAGGGTTTCTTTATAATCGTATTTAGGTCTCCAACCTGTGTGAGATTTAAACTTTTCACAGTTAGGAATTTGTAAGTCAGCATCTATAGGTCTAAATCTTTGAGAATCTTTTATAATTTTTAATTTTTTCTTAACTGAGGAAAGACTTATTAAAAATTCCAATATTTCTTTAATTGTTAAACTTTGATTACCTCCAATGTTATAAGATTCACCAAAAACTGGTTTAACTGTAACTAACATAAAATATGCTTTAACTGCATCCCTAACATCCGATATTGTTCTTAATGAATTCAAATTACCAACATATATTTTGTTGTCATTTAAACCATTTTCTGCCATAGCTATTTGTTTCGCAAATGATGATTCAGCAAATACATCACCTCTTCGAGGACCCGTATGTGTAAACATTCTCGTGGTTAAAGTTTTAATTTCGTAAGCCTGAAAGTAAAACTTTGATATTAAATCAGCTCCAATTTTTGAGATCGCATATGGAGATGCTGGATGAAAGCTACATTCTTCTTTAATTGGTAAATTTTCCTTACTAACCTTTCCAAAGATTTCAGATGATGAACAAATATGACAAATTGTAGATGAACTATGTTCTTTAATTGTTTCTAAAATATTATGTGTTCCTAAAATATTAGTTTCATAGGTATCTAAAGGACTGCTGAAACTAGTGAGAGGGTAGCTCTGCGCAGCTAAATGAAATAAAAAGTCAGGTTTGGTTTTTTTTATTGGTGGAATTAGCGATTGATAGTCTCTTAGATCACCATAATGAAGATATACTCTTCTTTTTTTATTAATATTTTCTATATGATTCTCAATATTTTCAAGAGAACTTCTCCATCTTACTAATCCGTGAATTTCCCAATTAGTATTATTTATTAAATAATCGAGTAAGTGAGAACCAACCATACCAGTGATACCGGTGATAAATACTTTTTTTTTCACAATAAACTTTCTATTTTTAAAAACTCCTTAAAAACATTATAAATATATTTTAGTTGAGTATTGGTAAGGTTTTGATGAATACCAATAGAAAATCCATTTGTCATAATTTTACTAGCATTCGTGAGATTACCAACGATACGATGTTTAAATGTTTTTGCAACTGGTTGAGAAGCAAAATTGCCTGATACAATAACCCTAGTTTCAATTTCTTTTTTATTTAGAAACTTACATAATTTACCTCTATCAATAATTTTAATATTTTTAATTATTATTGAGAATCCGAACCAAGTGTGGAAAGAGCCTTTTTTTTCATATTGGTATATAAAGAAATCATTAAACTCTTTCATTAAATTCATTAAAATTTTTGCATTCTCTCGTCTTTTTTTGATAAATTTATCAAGCTTTTTAATTTGAGTCGTTCCCATTCTCGCTTGAGGCTCTGTTAGTCTTAAGTTATAACCTTCATGCACAAATAAAAAATTTGGATCAATTTTTGGAAAGTTTTTTATCCATTTTTCCTTTTGTTTCACATTTCTTATCCAACCATGTGATCTTATTATTTTCATTATTTCAGCAAGCTCAAAGTCATTAGTTACTGTTATACCACCCTCTAGACATGTAATATGATGTGAAAAATAAAAACTAAAACTTGAAGCTAATCCAAACCCGCCCAAAAACTTATTTTTATATTTTGCTCCCATTGACTCACATGTGTCTTCTAGAAGAATGAGCTTGTTTTTATTACATATTTTCCTTAGCTCCTTCATATTACAGGGGTTACCATAGATTGGTATTGTTAAAATAGCTTTTGTATTGTGTGAAATTGCTTTTTTGACTTGATCAATGTCAATATTCATTGTTTTAAGGTCACAATCAACAAAGACTGGTTTTAGACCATATTGAGTAAGTGGAAATATAGATGTTGACCATGCCAGAGCTGGAACAATTATTTCGTCGTTTTTTCTTAATCTTTTGGAATATATGGTACTCATTAATCCAGCTATCATAATGAGATTTGCTGATGATCCAGAGTTACTAGAAACTGCATATTTAAAACCAAACTTATCACAAAATTTTTTTTCAAAAGATTCAACATGCTTTCCCATTGTCACATTTGTAGTTATAAGTTGTTTTGTGAAATTGAATATTTCTTCAATGCCAAAAGTTGGTTCATGTAATTTAATTTTTTTATTAGACTTTTTATTTGAATGAAACTTTTTCCATTCATTTTTTATAGTTTTATATAATATGTTCTTTTTCATTAAAATGGACCTTTAAATTCCTTAATTTCTCTAGTTTCAATTTTTTTTGGTACCCAGTTTTTTTTTTTCGTAACCATTTCATAAGAAATCTTAGCTATTTTTTCAGGATTAGGGTAAAAATTGTCTTCTAAAGAAGCTGTGGTGGGGCAGGGAGTAAACAAATAACCTAGCCTTTTTACTTTAAATTTAATCGAACATGACTCGATTAAGCGAGAAATAATTTCTGCTGAAATACCGCAATTAATCCAATCATTTTCAACTATAACTAATCTTTTTGTTTTTCTTACCGAACTAATAATTTTACTCATATCTAAAGGTTGAATAGATAAGAGATCAATTACCTCTGCATTTATTGATTTTTCAACTAATAAATTTTTAGCGTTTATACAGTCTATAACTGTAAAACTTATTCCAACTAGAGTTATATCATTACCACTAGATAAAACTCTAGATTTTCCGAATTCTGTTTTGTAATAGCCATTAGGGACTAGACCCTTATTTTTATAAAGCATTCTATGTTCAATGAAAATTACTGGATTTCTATCTTCTATTGCTCTTATAAGTGTCCCTTTGACATCATGTGGTGTTGTAGGAGCAATAACTTTTAACCCAGGGATATGTGCAAAAATTGAATATAAAGATTGACTATGTTGAGCTCCTTGTCCCCAACTTCTTCCAATACAAGCTCTTACAACTAATGGTACGCATAGTTTTCCATCCGATATATAATGAATTTTTGAAGCCATATTTACAAGTTGATTCATAGCTAGCATTAAAAAATCCATTCTTTGATGGACTAAGATAGGATTCATGCCAGCAATTGCGGCACCGATCCCAACACCTGTCATGCTTTCCTCACATATTGGTGTATCAAAACATCTACTCTTCCCAAAATCCTTATGAAGATTAAGTGTTGTACCATAATGTCCCTTCGGGTCATCAACTCCTTGACCAAAAACAAAAACATTTTTCTTTTTTTTAAGCATTATTTTTGTTGCGTTTAGGATTGCATCTGCGTAGGAAATATTTATTAAAAATTTATTCTTTTGTGACATTTAATTCTACATACTTAATTTTTGGAAAATTTGATTTATAAGAATAATTAAGGGCTTGAACGATTTCTTTATTAATTTTTTTTTCAATTTGAAGGAAATTTTTTGTTTTCTTTTTTAAAAAATTTAATTCATTAAAACTTTTAAGTAGTTTTTGTTTATTTTTTTTCCTAAACCCTAACTTAAAATCTTCATATATTCCAACATGATCAACTTCTCGGTATGTATTAACTTCTAAAAAAATTGGTTGACTATTTTTTTCAATTTTTTTAAGAGCTTTCAGAGCACATTTAAATATATTTTCTGTCGAATTATTTTTTACTCTGATTGTATGAACCCCAAAAGATTCAACTTTTTTACATAAATCTAAGACTTTCATTCTTTTTTTTTGTTCTGAGTATATTGCCAGACCATTATTTTCACAAACATATAGAATAGGCAATTCCTTTAAGGCACTAAAGTTTAATGATTCCCAAAAAGTTCCCTGATCCATCGCACCTTCGCCATGATAACAGATAACTTTTGATTTAAGTTTTTTTAGCTTAATTGCCAATGCATATCCTACTGCTTCTGAGATTGCACTTCCTACAATAGCTGATGTAAATATAAAATTTGCTTGAACATCACCTAAGTGCATTGACCCAGCTTTTCCTGAAGATAATCCTGTTTCTTTTCCAAATAATTCAGCCCACATTTTTTTATAATTTCCTCCATGAGCGATAAAATGTGCATGTGACCTATAATTACTAAAAATAACATCTTTTTTTTTTTCTGATGCAAGGGCAACTCCTACTGCAATTGATTCCTGTCCAAGTGAAAGATGAACTGGACTTTTAATTACATCACTTTCGTATATTTCAATTATTTTTTCTTCTGTAGATCTTATTTTTTTAAATAAATAAAAGGCATCTTCAAAGTTAAATTTTTTAAGTTTCATGATTTACTTTATTAAAGTATTTTACTTTATTCTTTAAATAAAGAAATTAATTTTGTTCTATTGATTAAAGATTTTAATTTAAATTTTCAGCTCATATAGATTATCTATCCAATAAAAAGTACTATATGCAGATTAATTTATAATTTTTAACTCTTATTAAAGAATATAATAAACTAACGTATGAAATATTTAACGATGAGACTTTTATTAATTAAAACAATAAAACAATGAGTAATAAACCTTTTATTCATGAGACGTCTTCTATTAGTGAAAATGTAAAGATTGGTAATAATACAAAAATATGGCATTGGTCTAATATTTTAAAAAATGTGGTAATTGGCTCTAATTGTACAATAGGTCAAAATGTATTTATTGGTGAAAATGTGGTAATTGGCAATAACGTAAAAATTCAAAATAATGTAAGTATATATGATGGTGTAACTTTAGAAGACTATGTTTTTTGTGGTCCGTCCTGCGTGTTTACAAATGTAAAAAATCCAAGGTCTGAGTTTCCACGAAATGAATATGAGAAAACATTAGTAAAAAAGAATGCAACCATTGGCGCTAACTCAACCATTGTTTGTGGAGTAAATATTGGAGTTTATAGTTTAATTGGTGCAGGTTCAGTTGTAACAAAAAATATTAATGATTATTCTCTGGTAGTTGGAAATCCAGCAAAACATAAGTCATGGGTGAGTAAGTCAGGGTTTAAACTTAATAAGGATTTTTTCTGTGAATATGAAAAAGAATATTATTTATTTTTAAAAAATAATTCAGAAGACTAATTAATATGAAAGTACCTTCAAATAATTTAAAAAAAAACTATTTATCAGTAAAAAATGAAATTGACAGTGCCATAAAAAGAGTAATTAACAATAGTTCTTTTATTTTAGGAAATGAAGTTGAAAATTTTGAAGAAAAGTTTTCAAATTATTTAAAAACAAAATATTGTGTTGGTGTTTCATCTGGTACATCAGCCTTATTTCTATCTCTTTTAGCATGTGGCATTGGTAAAGGAGACGAAGTAATAACTTCTCCTTTTACGTGGATTTCCTCAGTCGAAGCAATAAGTAATACAGGTGCTAAGCCAGTATTAGTAGATATAGACAAAGAATCATATAATATTGACTCAAAAAAAATTGAATCTAAAATTACAAAAAATACCAAAGCAATTTTACCTGTTCACATTTACGGTAATCCTGCGGAAATGAATGAAATATTATCAATTGCAAAAAAGTATAATTTAAAAGTCATAGAAGATGCGGCTCAGGCCCATGGCTCAAAAATTAAAAAACAATATTGTGGCACTTTTGGTGATCTAGGATGTTTTAGTTTTTTTCCTAGCAAAAACCTTGGCTCTTTCGGAGATGCTGGATGTGTTGTAAGTAATAATAAACTGTTAATTAATAAAATAAAAAAACTTAGAAATCATGGTAAGTTTTCAAAAAATAATTTTGATACTTTAGGTTTTAATGAAAGACTAAGTGGAATTCAGGCAGCAATATTAACAGTAAAATTAAAATATTTAGACAAATGGATAAAGA
>NZGH01000027.1 GCA_002690875.1 Rickettsiales bacterium | reverse complement strand
TTTTTTAATGAATAATATGCTGGGTATTTTACTTCTCCTACTAATTGAACACTTTGACTCTTATCTTCATAATCAAAATCAAGAAATATTATATCACCATTTTTTACTACATAGTTTTTCTTTACTTCACCTGCAAAAGAACTTTTCCCAGATGAGTTGAAGCTTTGTAGAATGTATTTAGAATTACCGGGGGTTACTTGATCGCCAGAAATTCTTAATATCTCTTTAAGATCAGTTTTTCCAATAAGTATTTCGTATATCCCTGGTTGTTTTATATTTCCTGAAATTGCAGCAGTTTTCCCAATTTTAGGAACATAAATTATTGCTCCTTCCATAAGCTGAATATTCTTTATAATTGTTGGGTTTATTCCAAATAAAAGATCATATAAATCAATAGTATATATTTTTTGATTGTTATAAATTTTTATTTGTCTCAACGAACCACTTTTTTTGATACCGCCTGCTTTAACTAATGCAGTAATAATAGAGGAGAAACTACTAAGGTTGTGTTTACCCGGTTTAAAAACTTCACCAGAAATTATAACATTTATTTGTTTTAGTTTACCTAATGAAATAAATGCTTTTGTCTCTAATAAAGTCTCTGATATTCTACTCTCTATTTCTTTTCTAACTTCACCAAACTTTCTTCCTTTAACAGGAACCATACCAACAAAATCAATTAAAACCCCACCATCATTATTTACTTTCTTTTTATAAGTTATATTTTTAGGGCCCTGCAAGGCTATTATGATTTCATCACCTGTTGATAAAACTTTATCATCTTGGGAACCTCCACCATTATTAACACTTAATCTTCTAGGAAATATCATTTGTGTAGCAAAAAATTCATAACCTTGAAGTTGTAAATTTAGACTAGAAGCATCGTTGTAACTTTTTTCAAGATAATTTTCTCTTTTATTTTCTTCATAAATTAAGGCCAATAGTTCTCTATCTATTTCACCATTATTTTCAAAATCAGCTTCATTATTAAAACTATCTAAATTACTATTAAGTGCATCGTTGTCATCATTATTAAGAATACTCTCTAAAAAATTTAGCGAATTTGAGTTATTTGAACTTTGAGAAAAAGCAGTTAATGAATTTATTATTAAGTAAACACATATAATTGATTGTAATATTTTTCTTAATGTAAGATTTATAAAATTCATTTCAAATGTTTTAAAATTTAGATTTAATAAAAGTAAAGTTTTGATAAATTAAATATAATTCCATTTAATTTTCAACTTTTTCAAATTTTTTAGTTGAAGTTGAACCAAATCTTCTGTCTCTATACTCATATTTAATTAAAGCTTTTTCAAGCTCGTTTTCGTTGAAGTCTGGCCATAGTGTATCAGTGAAATAAAATTCTGTATATGCTATTTGCCATAATAAAAAATTCGATATTCTTTGCTCTCCACTTGTTCTTATGAGCAAATCTATATCACCCACATCAGATGAAAGTAAGTAGTCTTTAAATAATATCTCGTTTATATCGTCTTCATTTATTTTTCCCGTTTTAATGTCTTTGAAAATATTTTTAACGCCAAAAAGAATATCTTTCTTGCCACCGTAGTTCAAAGCAACATTTAATTTCATTCCAGTATTATTAATTGTGAGTTCTTCAGCTTTTTTAAATAATTTGTTAAGCCTTGTTCCAAATTTAATTTTATCACCTATAATAATTAGCTTTACATTTTTAGACTTCAATTCTGCAATCTCTGATTGAATAAACCTCTCTATTAGACCTATCAATAGTTCAACTTCTTCAGGAACTCGTTTCCAGTTTTCTGTTGAAAAAGCAAAAACTGTTAATTCTTTAATACCCAAGGAAGAGCATTTTTTTATAATTTTCTTTAATGCTGATGTTCCAAAATAATGACCTTTTATAATAGGATAACCATTTAACTTCGCCCATCGACGATTTCCGTCCATTATAATGCCTAGATTTTTGGGTAATTTAGAATTCATTTTGCTACTCTAAGAATAATGTTCCTGATTATGTATATCAAACTTTTTTAAATTCTGGTAGTATATTTCTTAAATATTTTTATAATGTAAATAATAATAAATACTTTTAATGGAACCTGATAAATTGAGCATTTCTAATAAAAAATCTATTGATGAATTTAATTTTTCTTCCTTTTTTAATGAATTTTGGAAAGGTAAATATATTATTTTATCGACTTTATTATTATCATTTTTACTTGCATTAATTTATTTATCACAGGCTACATATACATATGAAATAAAGTTGAAAGTAATACCCACATCTTTAATGGATACATCTGTTTCTAATGTTTCACAATTTTCAGGAATAGCTGATATAATAGGACTTAATGTGCCAAAATCAGGTGGTGAGAATAAATTTAATCTTTATACCTCACTTCTTAAATCAAATGTTATTGCTGAAAAGATTGCCCTTGATACTAACTTAATGAAAAAATTGTTCGCAGCAAATTGGGATGATAAAAGTAAGAGTTGGATCAAACCAAAAACTTCAAGTTTGAAAAAAATAACAAATTATTTTTATAATTTAATAGGAATACCGGTTAATTATCCAGAAACGCCTAACAAATCAAATGTGCTAAGTTTTTTAAAATCAAATGTTATTATTTATTCTGACCCTATTTCTAGTATTACTGAGATTTCTTTAGATACTACAGATAAGGAACTAGGGGTTTTAATCTTAAACACAATTCATTTAGAATCAGATAATATTTTAAAAAAGCGTTCATTCCACAGGGCATCCAAACACATTGACTTTCTTCAAAAGCAGCTTTTAAATTCAACTAGGGCAGATGAAAGACTATCTTTAATACAAACTCTTGCAGAGCAAAATACTATTCAAATGAATGCAGTAGGTGATTTACCTTTTGTATCTGAGATATTTAGTGGCCCTTTGGCTAGTAAACATTTTACTAAGCCAAATGCTAAAACTTTAATGGTTTCATCATTGATCTTTGGATTACTTTTTGGATGTTTAATAATTCTTATAAAAAATTATAGAAGTTTTTAATATTTTATTTTTTTAAAACTTTAATTTCGGCAAAAATATTGTCGTTAGAAATCCATTGTTTTGACTTCCATATAAAACCATTGTCATCGGCCCAAAAAAGATTAGAAAATGATAAGTTCTTATTTTTACAAGTTTGTATAACTTTATTAACATCAAAATTTTTTTCTAATATTTTTATCTTCTCAGCACCTTTATTATTGAACCTGCAATTCACTTTTATTTTTTTAATATTAGATTGAGCATCTAAAAAACTGTAAATATGTATGTTTTCTAAGGGCCAATTATTGATTGGTATTTTTTTTGATAATGGACTGGTCTCTTCTAGTTCTAAGGAAATTAAATTTACATTAATACCGTTTGTTTTAGTTATTATTGAACCTCTGACAGTTAGGGCCTGCCCTGAACCAGAAATATAGTGTGAATAGCCATTCCTTTCAGAAATAGGTAACATTAAACCCTGAATTAAAACGCCATTTGTTCTAACTTCAATCACAGGGTACTTAATCTTGGATATTTCTTCGCTTTTAAAAACTTTAATTATCTTTGGTTTGCTTTGATCAAAGTAATGTTTTAAAACCTCACTTGACTTGTACCTATTTGGATCGGAAGAACATGAATTAATTAAAAATAATACAAATATTGCCTTCAGTATTTGTTTTATCTCCATATTCTATTCCATTTCTTTTTTACTGTATTACTGTTTTCATCAAATATAGTTTCATATAAACGTCCACGAACTCCTATTCTAGCACCACCATCACCTTGAATAGGTCTAATGACTTCAGTTACACCATACCTAGTTTCATAAGGAAGAATTGTATTAAAAGGAATTCGAAAAAAAATACCTTTGTCAAAGCTACCTTCCCCAAAATCACTAAAGGATGCATCTGTTAGTGTGAAAAAACCTCCAACTTGGTAACCATTAGGAAAATCTCTAGAGAGTTTTATTGTCACTCCTTTGTCCCCAGCTAAATATTTTCCTAAATCAATTTGTGATTTATAATATTCATAATTTGTATCCCAATATAATGATAAATGACCGTTAGTTTTGGCTAGGCCTTTCAATTCTCTAAACTCTAACAGTTGCCTATAATCTCTTTTTTTAACATGGTTAATTTCTGCTCCTATGGCTAAATTAGAATTTGATCGAAGATGCAGAAGTTCCATTGAGAGTCCCCCAAACATAGGTTCTAAATATCCAAAGCTACTCCTTCCATATAAGTTTTTATTCAGCTTAAAATATGAAGAAAGTATCATATTTTCAATTCTTGTGTCTGTTTCATTTAAATACTCTTTCAAATCAGTTCTCACCTTTGCCAAAGAGCCTTTTTCTCCTCGCCAAATTTTATCAAAATCTGTTAGTGCAGATGTTTCTAACCGCCCTGAAAATATAAAACCAGGCTTTAATTGATATAAGAAGTTTGTGCTAAAACCAAGGTCGTAATATAGGGGATGACCAGGGTCAAATAGATGTAACCTATAATATGGGCTAATACTATAAGAAGGTTTGTTTATAAAGTTTTTATTTGTTATCATTCCTCTTATTTGTTTTGGTGCAGATCTTGATTTAACAATCATTTTTGTTAAAAGTTCTGCATTTGGAGAATCTATAATTTCTTCTATTTTATTTCTGTTAAAAGAAAATTCACTTATAGGAATTGAATTCTTTGAAAGAATAATTTTAAAAAAAATTTTTGTCTTTGGAATATATTTACTAAGTACCCTTAAAGAGCGTCCTATTGCTTGTGAATGAAACATATAATGATTATTTTCTATCACTATTTCAGCTGCATTTTCAGTTTCTTTATGCGCTACAACGTTTACCTTTTCTTTTCCTAAATCCTTAATTAAAGGTTCCCAGTAACTTTTGTCATGATTTTTTACAGGGAATGGAAATGAATAAAATGATTGGGGAACACCTTCCAGGCTATTAGGGATTTTCTCTAATTTTGGGTTTGCAGATAAACTTACCTTAAAACCAACTTCTTTATTTTTAATAAAATATGTTCCTAACCCAATACTTTCATTTAGTTTATAGTTTAATCCAAGATTGATTTTCGAAGCATAAGTGTTTTTTATTAAATTTTTTTTTGTCTCATGAGAATATGTATCTGATGAAACTTCAGCATTAATATTAAGTTTATTATTTTTTGTGAAATATTCAATACCACCAAATAAACCTACATCTCCTTTAAATAAACTTTTTGTTCTTAATAAACCACCAAAATCACCGCCATCTCTTGCAGCTCTTGAGCCGTTTCCCTTTATGATAATGTTTCCTGTACCTAATCTTCCCCATCCCAAACCACTTGTAATTCTAAAATTATTTAATACTCTTTTTGAAGAAACAAGATATTCTCCTGAATATGTACCTGTACCTATAACATCCTGAGCACCAACAGTTAATCCAGGTATAAATTTCTTTTCTTTTAAGAGATCCAGTCTTAAGTCAAAACTTCTATCCCATAGAATGTAGCCAGTTGATTCTTGATTTGCATCCTCAGCATCTCCTATTCCGGAATATCTGAATGAACCAATTACAAACGGTAAAGCTTGAAAACTTAGTGTATTTCTAAAGTGTGAGGAGTGCTTAGAAGTTGAGAAAGATAGCTGTCCATCATTAAATGATCCATATGAAGGTATTTCTACTAAACCAGGTACACCATAATTATTATGAAATGAAAAATCTTCTAAAGTATCAAAGGCATAAACATTATTGGGTACTATAAAAAAAAACAAACAGCTGCAAAAATATATTGCAACTGTTTGTGTATTAAAAAAAATAAAACTATTTTTAATTTGTTGTTGTTGTTGTTGTTGTTGTTGTTGTTGTACTTGATGAACTAGCTGCTGCTTTATTATCATCATTAACAACAGCGGCTATTACAGCTATAGCAGCAAGTCCAACAGCAATGCCTGCAACACCAAAACCAGCTAGACCACCCGCAGCTGTTGAAGCGCTTGCTCCGCCTGCTGCAGTACTACCTGAACCTTGTTCTTGTGCAAATGCTGCCTGTGCACTAAACAACATAATCGCACATATCATTGAAATAATTTTTTTCATATCGTAAACCCCGGGGAGTAATATTAAGTTATTTATGTTTTAATCTTTTATATTAAATTGAAAGACTGTCAATAATATTTTAATTAATTGAAGTCTTAATATAAGTCAATTAACAACAGTGTTACATATTAGCAACACTTTATTATACCCAATTGTTTTTATTATTTAAGTTTTTTCTAACCATAGATCTTAGAATATCTATTGGAACAATATTACCATTCAACTTTGTATGCCAAAACGTCCATCCATTACAAGCAGTAAGACCTTGTACTTCTGCACCAACTGAATGAATAGAGCCTTTTGAATTGTTTGAAATTAAACTTCCATCAATTCTTACTTTAGCAAACCATCTTTGCCTACCATCAAATAGAGTTTCCCCTGGATTCAACAAACCTTTTTCAATAAGAGAACCAAAAGCAACCTTGGGTTCTTCTTTTTTTGATTTTATTGTTTCTAAAAAATTAATTTTTACCTTTTCAGTATTATCGATTCGTTTTTGAGCCTCGTTTATATAACTCTTTTCTTTTTCAATACCAATCCAATTTCTGCTATATTTTTTTGCAATTGCAGCAGTTGTCCCAGAACCCAAAAATGGATCTAGAACCAAATCACCTATATTACTGCTTGAAATAATAACTCTTGAAAGTAATGTCTCTGGCTTTTGAGTTGAATGAAGTTTATCTCCATCTATTTTTAGCCTTTCTTTTCCAGAACATATAGGAAGACGCCAATCAGAACGCATCTGAAGGTCTCCATTGAGACTTTTCATTGCATGATAATTAAAGGTATACTTTGAAGACTCATATTTAGAAGCCCAAATTAAAGTTTCATGTGCATTAGTAAACCTTGTTCCTTTAAAATTAGGCATTGGATTAGTTTTGTTCCAAATTATATCGTTTAGTATCCAAAAACCTAAGTTTTGAAGTATTGAACCCACTCTGAAAACATTGTGATAACTACCAATAACCCAAATAGTACCATTTTTTTTTAATACTCTTCTGCATTCAGTTAGCCAATTTTCAGTAAATATGTCATAATCTTTAAATGAAGAAAATTTATCCCAATCATCATTAACAGCACTTACTTTAGAATTGTCAGGTCTAATCAATTCTCTTTTTAATTGAAGATTATAAGGTGGATCAGCAAAAATTAAGTCAACACTTTCATTTGGTAATGATTTTAGAGCTTTAATACAGTTACCTTGTATTATTCTGTTAATTTCCATTATGATAGACTATGTATTAATTGTTAACATCCTGTTTATAAATAAAAAAAACTATTTAAAGTCAATCAGTTAAACAAAAGTTTCTTATCCTGATCTACATGTTGTTTATATTTCTTAAAAATATAATACATATTGATATTAAAGTTTTACTTCATATTCTTCATCGGTGAAAAAGTCATTCTATGAAGCTGTGTCGAACCAGACACTAAAAGTTTATTTTTATGAAGCCTTGTTCCATATCCCATATTTGTTCTAAAACCATATCCCTTATAAATTGTATCCATTTCTAACATGTGTAAGTCTCTCGTACACTTTGCAAAAATTGAAGCAGCAGCAATACTGGGTGAAATAGTATCACCCTTTACTATTAGTTTAGTGTCGACGCCAAATTTATCTTGAAACCCAGGGTTTTGATTTCCATCAATAAGTATTGTTGCTATTTTCAATTTACAAAATTTTTTTCTTAAGTTTACAAAGGCTCTTTCCATTGCTCTAAAGGTAGCTCTTTGAAGCCCATAATTATCAATTTCATTGTTAGAAGACACTCCAATTCCATAATACGCATTGTCCTTAAGTTTTTCAAAGATTTCATACCTAATTTTAGGTGTTAGTTTTTTTGAGTCATTTAAATTTTTAGGCAATGATTTTTTATAGTTAAGTAGGCAAGCACCTGCCATTACAGGGCCAGCCCAAGAGCCTCTTCCTACTTCATCAACACCAACAATTGGATCTTTAAAATTTTTATCAAAGTTAAAGTCGACCAATTATTTTTTTCCTGACCTTCCTCTGTTATTCTCAAGCAAACGTGGCATTATTTCTACAAAGTTACAGGGCGTGTGCCTATAATCAAATTGATGTGACAAAATATCATCCCATGCGTCTTTACATGCAGAAGGACTCCCTGGAAGAACAAAAATGTATGTACCATTAGATACACCCGCTATCGCTCTGGATTGAATGGTTGATGTCCCTATCTTTTTAAACGACAAGTATCGAAAAAGCTCTCCAAAACCCTCAATTTCTTTATCGAAAATTTGTCTAAAGGCTTCTGGAGAAACATCCCTTCCTGTAAGGCCAGTTCCACCGGTAGAAATGATTATTTCAACATCCGGATTTTCTATCCAGTCTTTTGAAGTTTTTTTAATTTCAGATATATCATCCCTAACTATTTTTCTATCAAATAAGATATGTCCACTTTCTAAAACTTTGTTCTCTAATAAATTCCCAGATTTGTCATCTTCTTTGCTTCTCGTATCTGAGATAGTAAGCAAAGAAATTGTTACAGGTATAAAATTTCTTTCCATCTAAAACCTATTTTCTTTTTTCAATCTTCCAATAACCAGAAGCTAGTTTTTCAAAATTTTTGTCATTATTTTT
>NZGH01000026.1 GCA_002690875.1 Rickettsiales bacterium | reverse complement strand
TAAACAACCTTATATTAATATTATATATATTTGTATTATTTAGTTAAATTTAAAGTTATATACTTAATATTCTTTAGTTGGAAGTGCAAAGTGAAATTTAAAATTATAAATGGTAGAGTTTTTGACCCTACTCAAAAACTAGATAATAAAAAACAAGATTTATTTGTAAAAGATGGTCAGATAGTGAGACCTTCTCCCTCTGAAGTTGTTGAATTCGAGACTACTTATGATGTTGAAGGAATGATTGTAATGGCTGGTGCTATTGACATTCATTCACATATTGCAGGTGGAAATGTTAATAATGCAAGATTACTTTCACCAGAGATACATTCAAAATTTGTTGAAAATACCCTTAATAGAAAAAAAAACTTACCTGGGTTTAATTCTAGGTGGACTGCCGATGGTACTGGTTACAGATACATAGAAATGGGTTTCACAACAGTGGTTGAGCCTGCAATTCTTCCAATTAATTCTTTTCTAGCTCACCTAGAGTTAGAAAGAATACCCATGATTGATAAAGCTGGTTTAGCAATTCTAGGAAACGACTCATTTTTACTTGAAAGTCTTTACAAAAAAAGAGGTCAAAACTTTGTGAATGATTATGTTGCTTACACTTTAGAATCGACAAAATGTATTGGATTAAAAGTTATAAATGCAGGTGGATCAGAATTTTTTAAAAACGGTGGAGAAGTATTTAATTTAGATGATGTTGTGCCTTCATATGGGGTCTCTTCCAGAGAAATTTTAAAAACTTTAAACATTGCTAATGAGGAACTTAAAATTAAACATCCACTTCATGTCCATTGTAATAATCTTGGTGTACCCGGAAATATTGAAACTATTGTTGATACAATTAACTCTGCAGAAGGAAGAAGAATGCATTTAGCACATGTACAATTTTATGCTTATGGTAAAAAAGGGAAAAAAGGTTTTTCTTCAGGCTCACTTGATTTAGCTGAGGCTGTAAATTCAAATCAAAATATTACAATTGATGTTGGTCAGGTAATGTTTAACCCAACAGTAACAATTTCATCTGATATTATGAGACAGTTTAGTGCTAGAAAAAATGCAAATCCCAAAAAATGGATAATTTCTGAAGTTGAAGATGGAGGAGGGGGTATTGTACCTTATCACTACAAAGAAAAAAACTTTGTAAATGCTTTGCAATGGTTGATTGGATTAGAGATTTTTTTACTTGTAAAGGATCCCTCACGTGTTTTTTTTACAACAGACCACCCAAATGGTGCACCATTTACAAGTTATCCTGAACTGTTTAGGCTTCTTATGGATTATGAATATAGATTACAAAAAATAGATAGTATTAACAAAGACTCATTAGATATTTCTTATTTAAAGGATTTAAAAAGAACTTACTCTATGTACGATATAGCAATAATGACAAGGGCATCACCAGCTGAAATTTTAGGTCTCAAAGATAGAGGATCATTAAAGGAGGGTTGTATAGCGGACATATCAATCTATGATCCAAAGAAAACGATTGATAAAATGTTCAAAGAAGCTAGTTATGTTTTTAAAGATGGTGATGAGGTAGTTAGAAACGGAAAAGTTTTAAAACATAAAAAAACTACTACACAATGTATAAAAACCACCTATGAAAAATCCATACTAAAAGAAGTTGATAAATGGATTAAAGGATATTACTCACTTGACTTAGAACAGTTTCGTGTAGACCAAGATTTTTTCAAAGTTGACAATTTTAAAAATCACTAAAAAAAATTAATCTCTATCTATAATTTTAAAAAAAAATGGAGTGATGAAAAGGGTGAGAAAAATTGAAAAAATTATCCCTGATATCAATACAATCCCAATGGTTAGTCTTGATTCAAAGCCAGCTCCTGAGCCAATGACAAGAGGCACAACACCTACCACAGTTGATATTCCAGTCATAATAATGGGCCTAAATCTTATTTTACATGCAGTAATCAAAGATTCGTATGATTTCTTACCAATTGATTTAAGTTGACGAGCAAATTCTACAATTAGAATTCCGTTTTTAGCAGATATACCCATTAATATAATTATACCAATTTGACTAAAAATATTCAGTGAGTTTTTAAAGATTAATAAAGCTAGCAAAGGGAAAATTAAAGTTAATGGAACAGAAAGTATAATAATTAATGGATACTTAAAACTTTCAAATTGTGCACAAAGAATTAGATAAACAAAAATTAACGAAACTATGAATAAAAACACAAATTGTTTGGAAGACTTTTTATATTCTTTGCTCTGTCCTTTGAAATCAATCTTGAGGCTACTATCTAATTTAGTTTTCGAAATATTTTCAAGAAAATCAATAGCCTTTCCAAGTGAATAACCCTTTTTCAAACCAGCACTTAAAGTTATAGATCTCATTTTATTATATCTATTTAATTCTTTTGCTTCAGTAATTTCTTTAAATTTTAATAAATTTTCAAGTCTTACAAACTTTCCATCTGGTGTTTTTACTTCAAAAGAACCTATATCTGATGAGTTTGTTCTTTGCTCTTTAACAGATTGAAGAATTACATAATATTCTTCACCGTTTTCAATGTAAGTATTTACTTTTCTTCCAGCCAGAAGCACCTCCAGAGTTCTTCCAATCTCAAGATTTGAAATTCCTAAATCCGATACTTTGTCTTTATCAATTTTAATATCTATTTGAGGTCTATTTTTTTTGTAATCTATTCTTGCAAATAAGAAGTTATCATTTTTTTTTACTTCATCTAAAGCAATTTGCATATTTTTATTGATATTTTCATATGTGTCCCCTGAGATTACAAATTGTAATTGAGATCCTGAACGTCTCTGACCAAGTCCCCTTGGTGGAAAAATGATAATTCTTGAGTCAGTAATTTCCGACGAAATTTTTTTAATTTCTTCAATTATTTTCCAAATATTTCTTCTTTTTTCCCAATGTTCCAAAACAATTATACCTATCCCATCACTGAAGTTTTCAGTTCCTGAAAAACTTCGTGGAACTCTCAATAGAATTCTTTTAGCTTCTTTATTTTCATTGAATTTCATAAGTTTTTTTTCTATCTTCAACATTTGATTTACTGTGTTTTGATAGGTACTTCCCTCAGGCGACTCTAAAAGCATAAAAAAGGCCCCTCTATCTTCTCTAGGAGAAAGCTCTTTAGAAACTTTTTGGAAAATATATATTGTTGAAAAAATTATTAATATAATAAAAGTTATGAATATTATTTTCTTTTCTAAAATAAATTTTAAAAAAGAAATATAAAAATCTTCAAACTTATTCTTTGAATTTTTTGTGACCCTAACATTCAAAAGCTTTGAACATAGCATTGGTGTAAGAGTTAACGAAATAATCGTTGAAAAGAAAATTGCACCTATAACTGTAACAGCAAGTTCTTTGAATAACTTTGCAGTATCACCTTCTATAAAAATAATTGGTATAAAAATACATATTAAGACTATTGAAGTTGAAATAATTGCAAAAACAACCTCTTTGGAACCCTGAATTGAGGCCTGTATTTTCGAAAGTCCAGATTCCACTTTTTTATAAATATTTTCAAGCATTACTATTGAGTCGTCAATAACTAGTCCTGTACAAAGAACAAGCGCAAGTAAGGTAATTAGATTAAGTGTATATCCAAAGAAGTTTAGAAAAATAAAAGTTGATAGGATTGAAATTGGAACAGTTAAAAAAGGAATTATAGTTGTGGTAATATTTCTTAAAAAAATTAAAATTATCATTGTTACCAGAATTATAGCAAAACATAGCGTAAAGATTACTTCTTTAAGTGCTTCAGATACAAAGAGCGAAGTATCATAACTTTGGTAAATTTTAATATTTGAAGGAAGTTCATTTTTTATTTTTATAAATTCATTTTTAACACCGTCTGTCACCTTTATTAAATTCGCTTCTGTTTGTTTTAAAATTCCTAAACCAATCATTTCTTCTCCGTTACCTCTAAAAAGTTGTCTGGTTTCTTCAGGTCCAATTTCTATTTTTGCAACGTCACCTAATTTGACAAATGAAAAGTCATCTCCTTTTTTTACAACAAGGTTTTGAAAATCTTCAACCGTTTTATAATCGCTATCTAATTTAACTGTAAAGTCTCGGAATTTAGACTCAAGTCTTCCAGCGGGAACTTCTATATTCTCCTCATTAATTTTTTTCTCTATATCAAGAACTGAAATTTTGTATTTTGAAAGAAGGTTTGGATTTAACCAAATACGTAGAGATTTTTTTTTACCACCTGAAATTCTTACTTTTGCAACTCCGGGTATAACTGATAATCGATCTACTAGATACCTCTCTGCATAATCAGTAAGTTCAAGTTGCGTAATGTCATCAGATGTCAGATTTAACCACATTACTGCATTTCCGTCAGAATCGATTTTTGATATTTCAGGTGATTCCGAGTCTTTTGGTAAATTTTCTAGAATCCTTGAAACAGCGTCTCTAACATCGTTGGCAGCCTCATTAATATCCTTTTCTGCGATAAATTCGATTGTTACTTTTGATCGCCCATCTCTACTAACTGAAGATATTGATTCAATTCCGTCAATTCCACTAATTTGCGCTTCAATTATTTCTGTTATTTTAGTTTCGACAATATTTGATGCTGCACCAGGGTATATAGTATCAATAGTAATTTCAGATCTTTCAATATCAGGAAATTGCCTTAGGGGTATTTTATTAAGAGAGAGAAGTCCAATTAATATTATGAAGCTTATTAAAACCGTGCAAAAAACTGGTTTTTTAATAAAAAATTCTGATATGTTCATTTAACTTTTACTGATGTTCCCTCTTTGATTTTGTTTATCCCCTCATAAACAACCAAATCAAAGGAATTTAAACCGTTTATAATTTCGACTAAACCATCTTTTCTTAGACCCACATTAACTTTTTTCTTTAAAACTATATTTTTTTTATTAACTAAATACACGTACGATATATCGTCTTGATTAAAAACAGCATTTTCTCTTATGAAAAATGATTCTCTACCATTAAAGTTAAAAGTTAAATTTACCATCAAACCAGGTTTTAACAGGTAATTAGGATTGTTAATTATACCAATGATTTTAAAGGTTCTAGTCTCGTCATCCACTAATGGGTCAATAATTGAAACCTTTCCTTCAACGTTCATACTACTATCAATTGAACTTTTGAGAGAAAAAATTGTTTTATCATTTATTTTATTTACAAATTTTTCTGGGACTTTAGCTTGAATTTTTAAATTATTAATATCATAGAGAGTAGATATTACGTCTCCTGGCATAACAAGAGAACCTTCACTAAAGTTCTTGACACTAATGATACCGTCAAAAGGAGCTAATATTTTTAAATCATTTATTTTTGCATTTATTTCTTCCAATCTCGCATTTAACTTATCTTTTAACATTAGACGATTATCAAGGACTGTTTGAGAAATATTACCTTTTGAGAAAAGTTTATTTGCTCGTTCATAATTCAATTTTGCTTCTTTAACCTCTGCTAAGATTTGTTTTTTTATTGCCTTTTCTTCATCATCATAAAGTTCTATTAAAACTTGATTTTTTTTAACAAATTTACCTTCCTTAAAAACAATTTTTTTTATTTTCTCAGAAACTACAGTTGTTATCTGAACTTTTTCATTAGCTAAAATTTTTGCAGGAAGTTTTAATGTATCGTTAGTAATTTTTTTTTCAGGAGGCTGTGCAACAACGGTAATAATTTGTTGAGAAAATGAATTACTATAAAATAGAAAAAATATTAAAAAAAAAAATTTCATTTTACTCTTAGTTCATTGATAATTTTTTTATAGTCATTGTTTTTAAAAATTGTAGATCCAGAAACAATAACATTGGCTCCTGCATCTTTTACATTTCTTACATTTTCTAAATTTATTCCACCATCAACTTCTATATCAATAACTCTTTTTCCAACAAGTTCTTTAACTTTTACAATTTTTTCAATTTGATTAGTCATAAATTTTTGACCTCCAAAACCAGGTTCTACGGTCATTATCAAAATTAAATCAATGTCATTAATAAACTCCTTGATGGTTTCAGGCATTGTTTTAGGCTTGATACATATCCCAACTTTTTTTTGTCTGCTTTTTATGTAATTAATACAATCAACAATATTTTCTGAGATTTCTTGATGAATTGTAATTATATCTGCCCCTGCGTCAATGAAGTCTTTAAGGTATTTTTTTACTGGGTCAATCATAAGATGTACGTCGAAAGTTTTTTTTGAATAACTCCTAATAGATTTTATAACATCTGGTCCTATTGTTAAGTTTGGAACAAAATGACCATCCATAACATCTATATGGATATAATCACATCCTGATTCATCAAGTTTTTTTATTTCTTCTCCTAAAATTGAGAAGTTTGCTGAAAGAATTGATGGAGCAATCTTTACATTATTAATCATAACATCTGTTGTTCATCTTTTAGTGAATAGATTCCTGATGTTGCAGATGAATTAAGTTTACTCCTTTTAAAAAGAGCATCTTGAGATTTTTTTATGTTGTTCTCTTCACCCTTCCATGACGAAATAGAGGGTTGTTGCAAAGCTCTACCATATGAGAAGCTTAACTTCCATGGTAGATTTTTAAAGAGTTTATTCATTTCATTAAGATGAAGCGTTGCTTTTTCGTTGCTTTGTCCGCCTGAAAGAAAAACAATTCCAGGAACTTCTTTTGGTACATTTTCCTCCAAACATTGTATTGTCATCTTTGCTACCTTCTCAACTGAGGACTGTTCTTTACAATTAGTTCCAGAAATCACCATATTCGGTTTGAGCAAAATTCCTGGAAGACTGACTTGGTGGAGATTAAGCTGCTCAAAAACTTTGTTTAAAGTTGATGAGGTTACTTTAAAACAATCTTCAATGGTATGATTACCATCCATTATTACTTCCGGCTCAACAATTGGAACCATGTCATTATCTTGAACAGTTTTTGCGTATCTTGCAAGCATGAAAGCATTAGATTCTAAGCAATATAATGAGGGATACTTTTTCTCTGAGTCAATATTAATTATCGCTCTCCATTTTGTGAACTCAGCCCCTAACTTTTTATATTCTTTTAATCTCTCATTTAGACCGTCAAGCCCTTCTGTGAATTTTTCTTCAGAGTTTTTCGATAATGGTATTGCACCTTTGTCTACTTTAATCCCAGGTATAATTCCCTTCTCCGATAAATATTCTGGAAAGGGAATACCCTCTGATGTGTTTTGTTTAATAGTTTCATCGTATAATATTACACCGCTTATAAATTCATTGAGTTTTTCTGTTTTAAAAAGTAATTCTCTATAACTTCTTCTGTTTTCAAAATTAGATTCGACATTAATGGTTTCAAACCTTTTTTTTATCGTATTGGTACTTTCATCGGCAGCTAGTATACCTTTTGGAGAGAGACACAATTTGTTTGCTATTTGATTTATAATATTTTTCGTCATAAATTTCTTTATCTTTAATTGTTCAAACTATCAAGACCAGGAAGACCACTACCTTGTATAAATTCAAGAAATGCTCCGCCACCAGTCGAAATGAATGAAAAAAAATCAGATGCTTTCGCGTGATTTAATACAGATATAGTATCACCTCCACCAGCTACAGAAAAGAAATTTTTATTATTATTATTTTTTACTCCTTTGATAACAAAATTTGTACCTTCATCAAATGGTTTTTGTTCATAAAAGCCCAAAGGTCCGTTCCACAGGAGGCATGAAGATTCAAGTACAAAACTAAAATATTTCATTCTGGTTTGTGGACCTATATCGAAAATTTTTTCATCTTTTTTGACATCATCGATTGATCTGAGCTGAATTTTTTTTGACTTGTCAATGGTAACTACATCCTCTGGAAGAGCTATTTTATCACCATAATAATCTAAAAGACTTTTAGCAATTTTTAACATCGACTTTTCATATATTGAAGCACCTATATTAATTTTTTTTGAAGATAAGAACGTATTAGCCATTGCCCCACCTATAAGAACTTTCCCAAACTTTTTTAAATAATATTCTATAACTTTTATTTTAGTTGACACTTTTGAACCACCAAATATTGCTACGGCAGAGCTATAATTTGCATTTGTAATTAACTTTTTAAGGTTTGAAACTTCTTTTTCTAAGAGCATTCCAGGAAAAGATGGTAAAAATTTTGGAATTCCAACAATAGAGGCATGTTTTCTATGACATGTTGAAAAGCTTTCATTTACGTATATGTCTGCAAAAGATGATAATTTTTTTGAAAAGCTATCGTCATTTGATTCCTCTTCTTTGAAGAATCTTAAATTCTCTAATAGGATAACGTTACAATTATTAAAAGCTTTTTCAATTTTATCTTTTTTGATATTCATTATGTTATCTTCTATAAAAACTAATTCAGAATTAATGTAGGCACTTATTTTTGACGAAAGAACTCTCAGTGACAAAGATTCTCTGTTAGTTTCGTTAGGTCTACCCATATGGGCGATTAATATAATTTTTGCTCTTCTTTTCAGTAAATATTTAATTGTTGGAGAGACTTTTTCTAACCTAGTAAAATCGACAATTTCGCCTTCAAATAGGGGCAAATTTAAATCAACTCTAAGTATTACTTTTTTGTTAATTACAAAACTATCAAGGTCTTCAAATCTTTTTTTTAATGTAATCACGTCAGAATATTTTTTTTTATTAAGCGAATTATATTATTACAATTAAAACCAAAAAAATCAAAAAGGTCATTACCTTTTCCAGATTCTCCGAAATTATCAATACTAACTAATACGTCATTTTTATCAACGTATTTATGCCAGCCAAAACTTGATGCAGCTTCAATTATTACTTTTGGTTTATCACCAAGTAATTTTTTTTGGTACTTAGAACTCTGTTTGTTAAATAATTCCATCGATGGCATAGACACTAAATTGCTTTTAATTTTTTTACTATTAAAAAAATCATGAACTTTAAGTGCAAGAGATACTTCTGAACCTGTTGATATTATTGTAAACTTTGACCCTTCAATCTGTCTTAGAAAATAGGCCCCTTTATTCAGCTTGTTTTCTTTGAAATCGTTTCTTATTAAAGGTAAATTTTGTCTTGATAGGATTAATGCCGTTGGTGACCTAATATTTTGGATCGCAAACTCCCATGCTTCAAAAGTTTCTATTGCATCACAAGGACGAATCACAAAAAGGTTGGGAATTGATCTAAGGCTTGCTAAATGTTCTATTGGTTGGTGAGTGGGACCATCTTCTCCAAGACCTATTGAATCATGTGTGAAAATATATATTACCTGTTGTTTCATCATTGCAGATAATCTTATAGCGTTTTTACAATAATCAGAAAAAACTAAAAAAGTTCCACCATAAGGCAGAAAACCTCCATGGACAGCTATTCCATTCATAGCTGCAGCCATTAAATGTTCTCTTACACCGTAATGTATATAATTTATACTTTTACCATTAATTTTAGAGTTTGATATTTTTGTAAGATTAGATGACGTAAGATCTGCAGATCCACCTAAGAAATTTGGTATTTTATTTGAAAAAAATTCTATACATTTTTGTGATGACTTCCTAGTAGCTTCTGGTTTATTGGTCATAGAGAGATTTCTCAAAAAATTTGATGTTGTATTATTTCTTTTAATTTGGGTTGATTTAAATTGAGATAATAATTTTCTAAAGATGTTTTTACCTTTATATTTACTTTCCCATATAATTCTTTTTTTTGTTCCTTTTTTTCCAATATTTATCCATTTATTTTTAATATCATTTGGAATTTGAAATTTTTTATATGGCCAATTCAATTTTTGTTTTGTAAGTATTGCTTCTTTAACTCCTAGTGGAGAACCATGGGAAGTTTCTCTCCCAGATTTATTTGGGGAGCCATATCCAATAATACTTTTTGAAATAATCAATGTTGGTTTTTTGGACTTTAAAGAAAGTTTTAACCCATATTCGATACTACTAAAGTCATGACCATTTATTTCAACTGTATTCCAATTACAAGCTTCAAATCTTTTTTTTTGATCATCTGAACAAGTAAGACTTGTTGGTCCATCGATAGATATTTTATTGTCATCAAAAATTACTATTAATTTATTTAAATTAAGATGACCAGCAATTGAGATTGCTTCATGAGAAATTCCCTCCATCAAACAACCATCGCCAGCTATAACCCATGTGTTATGATCACAAATTTTACCATATTTTTTATTTAATATTTTCTCAGCTATTGCCATTCCAACTGCATTAGCAAGACCCTGTCCGAGTGGACCAGTAGTAGTTTCAATACTTTTTAAAAGTCCAAATTCTGGATGTCCAGCTGTTTTGCTTCCTAGTTGTCTGAAGTTTTTAATTTGATTTAAATTACAGTCTTTGTAACCAGTTAAATAGGAAATGGCATATAATAACATAGAGCCGTGACCGGCAGATAAAACAAACCTGTCTCTATTAATCCAATCAGGCATTGACGGGTCATATTTTAAAAACTTGGAAAATAAAATAGTTGCAACATCAGCCATCCCTAGAGGCATACCTGGATGCCCAGAGTTAGCTTTTTCAATTGCATCTATTGAAAGAGCTCTTATTGCGTTTGACATTTTTCTTAAATCTTTTTCACTAGACATACTAATTTAATATAAAATTTCCAAATGATCTGGGACCTCCAGAAACACCAATTTTTTCTAAAACTTTTTCATTATTTAAATCCATTAAAATAATATTATCTTCAAACCAACAAGCAACAACAATTAAATTTTGATTGTAGCTGATGTCAATGCCCTCTGGATATTCACAAATGTCACTGATTGTTTTAGTAACTATTTTTTTTTTTAAATCTATTATTGATAAACTGTTATCCCTTTGGTTGGTAACATAGATATTTTGCTTTCTTTGGTTATAAACTACTTGATATGGCCATTTTCCAACCTTAATTTCTTTTTCAACTTTCAAGGTTTTTTTATTTAGTAAAGATACTGAGTTTGATTGAACATTTGTTATGAATATAAATTCAGTCATTGGTGATGAAAAAACTCCATAGGGTGCTTTGCCTACTTCAACATTTTTTATAATTTTAAATTCATTGGTATCAATGATAGAAACAGTGTTGTCATCCTTGTTTGCGACAAATAGTTTTTTTAAATCCTCCGCTAAGAAAATGCCTGCAGGTGATTTTCCAACATTAATTTCTTTAATAAGATCGTTATTCGTAGTATTAACTACTGAAATTTTATTTTCATACCAATTAGTTACATAGAGAAGTTTATTTGTGTTAGAATAATTTAAGCTCATTGGGCTATTTCCGGCAAAAAAGAATTCGTGAGTATTTTTTTCAAAATCAACTTTAGAAATATTATTACTCTCTGGATTTGAGACGAAGATGATTTTGTTTTTTTTGTCAATGGCTATTCCCGCAGGTTTTTCACCAACTAATATTTGATTAACTTTTTTTTTTAGTTTTAAATCTATTACATCTAACATGTTAGATTCTTGATTAGTTATAAAAGCAACATCACTAAGTAGACTTTTAATAAAAAAAGTGAAAGAAAGAAAAAAAACTAAAAAAAATGTTTTACTTTGTCTCGGCAATAGATTTAAGACCTTTTAACGAGTTTTTAATAAAATTCGAAACTTTTTTCTTTGAGTTCTCATCGTTTAATGCCTCCGGAGGATCATTTCCCATAAAACCTCTGTAAAATCCAGCCTTATAGTTAACTATTGTTTTTCCATTATCACCTTCTTTTACAAAAATTTTAGCTGCATAACTATTAACTGGCATAATGTCATTGCTTGTTTCAACAATTCTCCATGAGATAAGTTTTTTACTTTCGTCTATTTTCTCAAGTTTTTGTTTGACAAATTTTCCTCCCTCGAATTCTAATTTTCTCTCAGCACCAACTTGATTATTTTCTGCTGTAACTTTCTTTACAGAAGAGTTCCAATTAAATTTCATAAAGTTTTTGACAATTTCCCAAACTTTTTCTGGTTTTGTATTAATTTCAATATTTTCATTTACTTTTTGCCTTGATGGTCCGTGTCCATTTACATTGTTATTAAAGGAAACAATAAAAATGACTATAAGCGATAATTTTAAAAAATTCATAATTTATCCTATTTTATGGTTTTAATAATTTTGTATTTGTTTTCATCCTGTAAAACAGATAATGCTACAAGTAGTTCTGTTTTTTCATCATCAATATCGACTATAACCGCATGAATATTTTTATTTATGGTTTTAATTTTTTTGATAATAAATCTCTTTGGCTGATGCCCAGCTTCAGATAATTTTACAAGAATATCATTCACAAATACTTTCATAATATCTAAGTACTAAAAAGTTTAATTTTTTTAAACAAAAAAATTAAAAACTTTGGTAATTTATCTAATAATAATGAACAAATTTATCAATACGATATTACATTATCCAAAGTTTGTTGTGCTAATCTTCTTTTCTTTAGCACTATTATCAATTTCTTTTACACTACATAATTTAAAAGTAGATACATCAACAGATTCACTAATAAATGAAAATCTTGAATTCAAAATCAACCAAAAAAAATTAAAGCATGATTTTAAATTCCTTTCTAACAATATTTTAATTAGGTTAACCTCGAATAATAAATCTATTTTAGATAATAAAACAAAAGAATTAATTGATAAATTAAAAAAAAGAAAAGACCTTAATTTCGTTTATTCCCCAAGTGTTGACCCTTTATTTAAAGAAAACTTCTTTAGTTTTTTGAATAAAAAAGAAAAAAAAAAAATTGTCAAAAAGTTGTATGAATATCAACCATTTTTATCAGAAATTAATAATAATCCAAGAATGGAGGGATTCAATAATTTATTATCCTTGGCCTTGAAAACAAATGATAAAAACTCATTAGACAATTTTTATCCAATACTCAATTCTTTTTTAGAATCTTTGAAAAATAACGACAAAGCAGATTGGTCTAATATTTTTAATCCCAATTCTAATCAATATTTTATTATTTTGGGTTATAAGAAAAAATTTCTAAAAAATTTTAATAATTTTCATTCATTTTTAAATACTGAAAAGCTAAATAGTTCAGTTAAAATTGAGTTTACTGGAGGTTTGGTAATTGACTATGAAGAAATAAGTTCTGTATCCTCTGGTAATGTAGTGGCAGGTATTTTAAGTTTATTTATAGTCTCTTTAATTCTATGGATGGCTTTTAGAAATATAAAAATAATTTTGGTATTAGTAGGGTCTATCTTAGTTGGTCTATCAATTACTATGGGAATTGTATCGTCGACAATTGGTAGATTAAACTTAATTTCTGTTGCTTTTGCAGTCTTGTTTATAGGTTTGACTGTAGACTATGGAATTCAAATTGTTCTGAGAATTTTTGAGAGCCAAAAGATTGAAAAAAAAAATATTTTATTTGGGTTAAATAGTATATCTAAAACTTTATTAGTAGCTTCTATTCCAACTATGGTTGGTTTTTTGTCATTTGTTCCAACCAACTACATAGGTCTTTCAGAATTAGGAATTATATCATTTATTGGTTTAATTGTGGGATTATTAACTAATCTTATTTTCTTACCTTCATTATTAATTATTTTTTTGAAAAAAAATGAACTTTATAGAAATGACAAAAATGTTCTTATTTACGAAAAATTAACCTTATTTTTGATAAAAAAAAAAACTTTTATTTTTTCTATTATTTTATTTATTTTTGCCTTTAATATTATTTTTTTAGAAAAAATTTCTTTTAACTATGATGCAATGAATTTAAAAGATCAAAACTTAGCATCTGTAAAATTAGCTAAAGAGTTAATTAAAGAAAATCCATCTTCTGATTACATTATATCTTTAACACTAGAAAAAAAAGAGTTAAAAAATTCAAAAAAGCTTGATCTTTTATTAGAAAAAGAAAGTATTGACTCATATTTTTCTTTTTACGATATTACTTCTGAGTTTAATGACGATGATTTAGAATATTTGAAATTTTTAATTAGTTCAGATAAAGATGAAAAATTTTACGCAAATCAATATGAAATTGAAATCTTAAAAAAAAATTTAGTTAGTTTATCTGAGGTCGGAAGTAAAAAAGTTTCAAATCTTGCAAACGATATTTTAAAACAGTTTGAAGGTCTAGTCTTAGATGATGAAAATGTAAAAAAAATACAATTTAATTTCTTTTCTGGTTTCGATTCTTTAATGAAAAAAATTCAAAGTTTTGGTTTGATAAATGAAAGTTTTTTTCATCAAATTCCTGAATATTATCTAAAAAAATATGTTTCTAATGATCAAAGTTATAGAGTTGAAATATTTCCATCAAAAGACGTTACAAAAAAAAAAAATTTAGATGAATTTATTTATGATGTCGAATCTATTTTTTCAAATGCGACTGGAATGCCAATTGTACAACAAAAAGCTGGTTTAATTGTAATTGAATCCTTCATTAAAGCATCAATAATTTCAATTATTTTTTTGATTGTTTTTGTTTATTTTATATTTAAAAGTTTTTTTTATGTTTTTGTTTCCGCTCTCTGCCTTTTTATAGCTTTTATGTTTTCAGTTTTTATCATGATAATTTTTAATATTAATTTAAATTTCGCAAATATGATTGCTTTACCTTTACTTTATAGCCTTGGTATTTCCTTTACGATATATTTTATGAGAAGATATATTCAATATGACAGAAAAATCAGCTCTCTTATTAGAAGTAATACGCCAAAAGCAATAATATTTAGCGCTGCCACTACAATGGGCTCCTTCTCTACATTAGCAATTTCAAGTCATAGCGGCACAGCATCTATGGGATTATTATTATTTATTTGTTTGTTGATGACTATTTTGTCATCAGTATTTATTTTACCAATACTTTTGAATTACTTTAAATTTTTAACTAAATAATTTTCCAATTTCCATTCTTATCACGACAGGCTGTTGATTTTTCCTGTACTTGACTATCTCCTTTATTAACAGTCTTGGTAAAATCTCTACAAGTACTTTCGTTAAGTCGATAACTATTAAGAGGTATTATTTCAGCATTTGTATCTAAGTTTTTTTGACTACTCCATGTATTAGCTACATTGTCTGAGTTTTCTGTTAAAGTTTTATTAACTGCATTATTAAGTTCTAATTGTTCGTCAGAGTCAAGGATATCAGCGATTTTTCCACCTATAAGAAAACCTACTGTACCACCCAAAACTGTACTTAGATTTCCAACCATTCCATCTCCCACTTTTGATCCTAGATAAGCTCCAGCTACTGATCCAATTATCTGTCCTAATAATTTATTATCTTCTTTTTCTGCGCATGAGTTTAAAATAAAAAAAAGAGAAAAAATCAATATCGTAAATGTTAAATTCCTCATGATTGAAAATTATTATATCTTTTCTTTTTTGTCAAAACCTCTGAAAGTTTTAAATCTTGGAAATCTAAGACTCCAAGAATCACCATCTTGACTTTTGCTTATCGAATCTGCTCTTACTTCTACAATTAGACCTACAAGCTTTTCTTTATTATTCCAAAAATCTTGCCTTTGCAGATCTGTAAACCCTGAACCAATATTTAGTTTAAAAAACTTTCCATTGTCTTCACCTTCAGCAATTATGGCGCCTAATTTCCCTTTATTTCTTCCTGTTCCTTCTTCATAATTTTTAACTTCCAATGAAATTTCAATAAATGGTTTAGATTTAAGCCATGAGGTTGACCTTTTGCATTCATAAAAAGACGTAGGGTCCTTGATCATAATTCCTTCGTAACCTTTAATAATTGATAATTTATTAAATTTTTTAAATTCTTCTTTTCCTTGAAATGTTCCCAAATCGATTAATTTTGAATTAATTAATTTAATTTTTTCACTTTTATTTAAATAGTTTTGATAAATTAATTGTAAGTCAGAAATCCTTTTTTGAAGAGATGATTCGTAAATTCCGTTTTTGAAATTTTCTAAAGGTAAGGTATCAAATAGAAATAAAGAAGCATCAGTATTTTGGGATGAATTTTTCCTATGAATTTGTTTCATAAGTTCTTGAAAATTTTTACTAACTATTTCTCCATCAAGAACTATAGGTTTTTTCAAAGAAGAAAAATCAAAGTATTTAAAAATTTCATCTTTTAAATGATCGAAATTATTTAATTCTTTTCCATTTCTACTAAAAATATCTATGATTTTTGATGGATAGATAATGGTGACTGCTCTAATACCATCTAATTTTATCTCTATGTATTTTTTCCCTATTAATTTTTTTTTATGAAGTTCGCAATCCTGAGCTAGCTGGCATGAAAAAACTGGAATTAAAAAGTTGTGATAATTATTTTTTTTTGCAACATTGTTTATAGTTTTCTCAGATAAACCACATCTCATATCTTTTTGAAGAATTCTTTTAAAAAAAAAGTTCCATTCATCTTTTTTGGACTTCTCCATTAAGTCATGAATTTCATCTCTTGCAGCGTGACCAGTAATCTCTCTTTTTAATAATTTGTTCGCTAATTGTTTAAATTCAATCCAATCAATACCAGGACCATCATCAAGAGCTACAGGAACTTTTTTTACTCCAAATGTTAATAGTCTGTTATATGCAAGTGTTAAACCCTCAAAGAAAGAATCATTATCTTTCTTCATTTCATTTAAAAGTACATCTTCTTTAAAAAGTCTTGAGTTAGATGACTGAAGCTTTTGTATTACCTGAGTATTATTCATTAGTTAACTTTTTGATATTGTAATAATAGTTACAATATTTACATTTTTTCGAGTTTTCAGGTGGGTTGTCGTTATTCAAAGTTTTGAAAATTTCTTGAATTGTAGGTTCAATCCAATCAAAATCTAAAATTTTTTCAAAAATATTAAGGCTAAAGTTTTTTCTGCTTTCAATTTGGCTTGTATTGGTTGGTGTGTTGATAAAAACTAGTATTCCTGTTACTGACATCGGTAATAAGTTTTTAGTTAATAAATATGAATATAAAGACAGTTGTCTCCAATAACCTGGCCAAATATTATCATAATTCATGTGGTCTTTTTTTGAATTACTTTTAATTATAACGCTGTGATTTTTATTAGTTGATCTATCCCACCATATGTCATCAATGATACCATTTATTAACAAGTTCGTTGAGTCATGAAGAAAAGCAGTTCCTTTAAAAGAACTTTTCCATTCTTCAAGTTTGGTATGACTTAAAGGTATAAGATTCTTGTTCAGTTCTTCAACTTTTGAATGAATACTTTTTTCAATTCTACATACATTTAATTCTTTTTTAAAATCTTCAACTATTCTGTTACTTAAAACTAATGGAGTTCCATGCGGTTTTTTAATCCCAAATTTTTGATCTAGAAAAAAACATCTTTTACATTCAAAAAATAAATCAATTTTTGTTCTTGATAACTTAAATGGTCTGGAGGAATTGCTTGAGTATAATCTTTTCTTAAACATTAACAAAATATACATTATTTTTAAAAAAAATTTATAATAATATAAAAAATTGATAAAGAAAAAACGGCAACTAAATTTTATATAAAATCAAATTGACTTTTCTTTTTTTTTTGAAATTATCAATTTATGCCTCTCTACTTTTTAATTTTTTTTTTTTTTCCAATTAATATATTTTCTGAACCATTGAACTTAATTTGCACCAACAACTATGTTGATGTTAAAAGCCTGGATGTAAAAGATCTTTTTGTGGTTATAGATAAAAATGAAAAAAAAATTGAATTGGGTGGTCTTTCTTTTTTCGTTGATAATTTTAAAGAAACAGATTCAAATATTTCTTGGCAAGCAAGGGACATAAAAATATATCCAGAGACAAACGGTGATGTCTCTGGAATAATAGGAAGATATTCTGGTCAATTAGTTGTAAATTTTGATAGATATGACAATGGAGAAAATCAATCAATAGTATTTAATTGTAAAAAATTCGAACCTTTTGAAAAAAAATTTTAATTTGAAAATAATTTTTCTTTATCAATAAATTTGATTAATTCTTCTTCACATTCCTTTTTCTGAGATTGATCTTCTAAAAAATTCTTTTTTTGAAGTTGATTGAAAGTTAGTGAATCTTCAGGTCTTATATTTACTAGTTTATTAAAAAAATTATTAGGCATCCTAAAGACCCCAGTTGTCACAGAATGTATTTTTTCAACCTCTACCTCCTTAAATATATAACTAAAAAATTTTTTATAAATTAACTTATTCTTTTTATAATTAATTAAAGGATCGAATCTTAGACCAATTTTCCAGCCAAGTTTTTGTAATAATTTAATTGAATTGATTCTTTTTT
>NZGH01000025.1 GCA_002690875.1 Rickettsiales bacterium | reverse complement strand
TTTATTGACATAATTAAAACTAAATTGCAAGAAACTAAGATTTAAATATCAAAAATGCATCCAATTTTACAACTAATAATTTCTTGTTTTCTATTTTCTGTATTAGCAGTGTTAATAAAATTTACTGCCTCTTACATTCACCCAACTGAACAAGCTTTTTTTAGAAACTTATTTGGTATCTTTTTACTATTACCTTTTTTATTAAGACAAAACCAAGTGGTGAATGAAAAGTCAAATTATAAGCTTCTATTTTTGAGAGGTATTTTTGGTGGCATAACCATGATTTTAATTTTTACTGCTTATACCTTAATCCCTTTATCACAAGCGATGGCAATAAGTTTTAGTACACCTCTTTTTATTTATTTTGGAAGTATTTTTTTTCTGAAAGAAAATTTAAATAAACAAAAAACTTTTTATTTGCTTTTAGGGTTTGTTTTGACCTTAATAATTATTAGACCTGATTTAAAATTACAAATTGGAAGTATTTTTGCCATTATTTCATCAATGACTCATGCAATTGCAGGATTAATTGTTAAAAAGTTATCAGAAACAGAAAATGTATTAACTTTGATGTTTAGTTTAGTGTTAATTATGACACCTATTACATTTTTTCCATCTTTGTATGTTTGGGATACTCCATCAAACTTTTTTGTGTTTTTTTTACTTATTATTATTGCATTAACAGCAACACTTGGAAACTTTTTTTGGACAAAAGCTATTAGCTTAACATCATTAACAAATCTAATGCCATTTGACTTTTCAAAACTTATTTTTGCAACTATTCTTGGTGTTATTTTTTTTGAAGAAAAAATTGATTTAATTACAATTGTATGTGGATCTGGAATTATAATTTGTAACTCATTAATTGCGAAAAATATTAGTAATGAAAAAAAATAAACTCCTTTTTCAATTAATAAGTTGTTTTTTATTTTCCCTTCTTGGTCTACAGATTAAGTTTTCTGCTATTCATAATTCTATTGAGACAATCGTATTTTATAGATCTTTTATTGGGACTATTATTTTGTGTTTGTTATTTCTTTTTTATAAAAAAAAATTAGTTGTGATTTCGAATAAAAATATAAAATTTCATATCTTGAGATCATTATTTGGAGTCTTAGCAATGTATTTTGGTTATAAAGCTCTAACTTTTATCTCTCTTTCATTGGCAAGCACAATTGGTTTTACAAAAGTTTTTTTTGCATCTTTAATGAGTTGGTTTATTCTTAAAGAGCGATTAGAATTAAAAAATTTTGTTCTTATTTTACTTGGTTTTTTCGGTGTTTATTTTATAACTCTTCCGTCAACCGTATCTGAAATTGAGGGAATTATTTTCAGTCTCCTTTCTTCAATTTTTGTCTCGGGGGGAATTATTACTGTTTCATATTTAACTAAAAAAGAAACGACAATGAATATTCTTATATTCCATTCAGCCATTTCCTCTATTTTAACTTTTTTAATTTTCTTCGATGGAATTTCTTTTTATGTTCAAGGAAGTTTTTTTTCACTTTTTCTTCTTACAATAACAGCATTAACTGCCCAATATTTTAATGTTGAATCGTATAGAGATGAAAAAGCTAGTTCAATTATTTTAATAGGTTATACAAGAATTATTTTCTCAACAATTCTTGGATTTTTATTTTTTGAAGAAAAAATTAGTTTTGTAACGTTGTTTGGAATTTTAATTATAATCCTGACTACTTTTTTTATTCAAAAGACTCAACAAAAAAAAGGCTAAGGGCAGGGGAAGGGGTTTTCATTGTGAATCTCATCTATTTCCTTCAGTAAATTAGGAGAAAGTTCAATCTTAACACTATTGATATTTTCTTTGAGTTGCTCAAGATTTGTTGCTCCTATAATGTTGCTAGTTAAAAATTCTCGTGAATTAACAAATGCAAGAGCCATTTCCGATGGAGATAAATTATTTTTTCGAGCTAAGTGATTAAATTTTTCAGAGTACATCAAACCTTTTGGTTTTGTGTATCTAGTAAACATTTCACCAAATAAAGTTAACCTTGCTCCATCTGGTTTTGATCCATTATCATACTTCCCACTTAACATTCCAAAACCTAAAGGCGAGTATGCGAGAAGTCCGCATTTTTCACGAATTGAAACTTCTGCTAAGCCAACCTCATAACTTCTATTGAGGAGAGAATAAGGGTTTTGAACTGACATAACCCTTGGTAAATCAAATTGTTCTGCCAATGACAGAAATTTCATTAAGCCCCAAGGTGTTTCATTAGAAAGTCCAATATATCTAATTTTTCCTTCTTTAACTAACTCTGCAAGAGCTTCTAATTGAATTTTTATATCGACAGAATCATCTTCTTCATGGTGATTGTAAGTTAGTTTACCGAAAAAATTTGCTTTTCTATCAGGCCAATGTAACTGATACAAATCTATATAATCTGTTTTTAGCCTCTTTAAACTCCCTTCAAGAGCAGACGTTATTTGTTCCTTGTTTAATCTAGTTTCCTTGTTTCTAAACCATTTCATTCCAGATCGGCCAGTAACTTTTGATGCTAAAATTACTTTGTCTCTGCATTTACGTGACTTAAACCAATTTCCAATAATAGACTCAGTCGAGCCCCATGTTTCCTTTCTGGGAGGAACGGAATACAGTTCTGCCGTATCAAAAAAGTTAACCCCTTGATCTAGAGCATAGTCCATTTGCTCAAAACCATCGTTTTCATTGTTTTGCTCACCCCAGGTCATGGTTCCCAAACAAATTAAGCTGACGTCTATGTCCGTATTTCCCAATTTCCTATATTTCATTTAACTGAACAATTTCCTTGATTTTATAAAAATCTAACATATTTTTACTATTAATTATTAATAGTATATTATATACATAAATAAACCATTTTATATAGGAGTGTGCAATGGCTTATGACTTCGAGAAAAATGTTAAAACTAGAGTCGAATCTGCGGAAATAGATCTTGGCTTAAAAGCTTACATGAACAAGGTTTACTCGTTTATGGCATTCGGTTTAGCATTAACGGGTGCGTTAGCACATTTAACTGCTAGCCTAGCTTTTGATTTCTCAACTAATACTATGACTTCTTTTGGTGCTGCTATATATGCATCACCATTAGCTTTTATTATAATGCTTTCCCCGTTAGCCTTTATTATAGCGCTAAACTTTGGTGTAGCGAAAATGAAAGAAAGCACTGTACAGATTTTATTCTGGGCATTTGCCGCGGTAATGGGACTGTCTCTTTCATCAATCTTCATTCAATATACCGGTGAATCTGTTGCAAGAGTTTTCTTCATAACAGCAGGTGCTTTTGGGGCTCTAAGCTTATATGGATATACTACAAAAAAAGATCTTTCCGGTTGGGGATCTTTCTTGTTCATTGGTTTAATTGGAATATTATTGGCTTCTATTGTCAACATTTTCTTACAAAGCACTGGAATGCAATTCGCAATTTCAGCAATCGGCGTTCTTGTTTTTGCGGGTTTAACTGCTTATGACACTCAAAGAATTAAAGCAATGTATTATGATGGTTACGGTCAAGAAGGTAAGAAAGCCATTATGGGTGCTCTTACTCTGTATTTAGATTTTATTAACCTTTTCATAATGCTTATCCAATTATTTGGACAAAGAAGATAGTATACAATATTAGTAGTCGGTAGGGTTAAAATTCCTACCGACTCAAACTCCTAAACTCTTGAAAAATTTTACACTTCTTTTTATTTTTTTTGCTCTTTGCTTGCCATCAATAACAGTTTCAAACACAGTTAGTAAAAATCTTCATTTTAATGTTTACAGAAATGACTCATTAATTGGTTATCACAATTTGGATTTTTATGAGAAAGATAATCTAATAGAATCCAAAATTGCAATAAAGTTCGAAGTTACTTTTCTCGGTTTTGTTGTATATGAGTATCTCCACAAAAATCATGAAAAATGGATGGATAACACACTAGTTTTTATGGAAGCTAATACCGATAAAAATGGTGACTTGTTGGACTGTAAAGTTAATAAAAAAGAAAACCAGTTTAAAATTTTAGGAACTAACGGCGATTTAACGCTTGATAAAAAAATCACACCCACGACATACTGGAAATTTGACCAATTAATTACTGGAGAGAAAAATAAAGTTTTGAATTCTCAAGATTGTAGTTACATAAATTTTGAAATTAAATATCTTAGAGATGAAATGATTTATGATAACTCACTTAGAGCTTCACGTTACAAATTATTAGGTAAAGAGTTTACTGGTGATAATGTAAATATTGACATATGGTATAAAGATAAAAAATGGGTGAAAATGATTTTTCTAAAAGATGGGAGTACAATTGAGTATTTTTTAAAGGAATATGACTCTAAAAAAGAATAAAGTTGCATGGATTTCTGGTGGAGGCACTGGTATTGGAAAAGAACTTGCCTTAATTCTTGCTAAACAAGAATATGACGTCATTATAAGCGGAAGAAGAAAAGAAAAATTAACAGAAACAGCAAATATAAATAAGAAAAGAATTCATCCTATTTCTTTGGATGTTAGCAACCCAAACCAGTGTCTGAAAGTTTCAGAGTCTATTTACAAAAAATTTAAAGAAATTGATTTACTTATTCTCAATGCTGCAATTTATAGTCCAGGATCAATTACAAAAATTTCTACGGCAGAGGCCAAAAAAGTCATAGATATAAATCTTTTAGGTGCAATCAATTGTCTTTCGCCTGTAGCCAGAGTAATGCAGAAAAATAAAAAAGGTCATATTGTTTTTATATCTTCTCCAGCTGGTTATCAGGGGTTGCCTGGAGGAGGGTTTTATGGTGTTACTAAATCAGCTCTAACTTTTTTAGCCGAAACTTTAAACATTGAGTTTCATAAAAGTAAAATCAAAGTACAGGTTGTAAACCCAGGTTTTGTAAAAACACCAATGACAGATCAAAATCCTTTTTTTATGCCCTTTTTAATGACACCCCAGAATGCTGCAAAAAAAATTTACGGAAAACTAAAAAGTAAAGAATTTGAGATCTATTTCCCGAAAAAACTTATTATTCCCATGAAATTATTAAGGTTATTGCCCTACAGTATTTATTTTTTTCTAATTAAAAAATTAATAAAACTTCCCTAATGAAACAAGCTTTGCAAAAATATCTTAATCACTTTGAAAGACTTCAAGACAATAAAATAGATGACCTTTTATCTACAGTTTCTGAAAACTTCATATTCGAGGACCCGTTTCAAAAAATAAAAGGTAAGAGTCAATTTAAAGCTTTACTCAAAAAAATGTTTACAAGGCTAAAGAAACCAAAATTTAAAATCATAATGGTTTATGAACATAAACTTGTAAATATAGTTAAGTGGAATTTTAGTTGTGAGTTTTTAAAAAAGACAATCTCATTTTCAGGTATGAGTGAAATTTATATCGAGGAAAAGTTAATAACAAAGCATATTGACTATTGGGACTCCGGAAGTAATTTTTATTCACATCTTCCTGTAATAGGATCAATTTTTAGAGTAATTCACAAATAGTTAATTAATTTTTAAGAATGTTATAGATACTACTCCGATATTAAGACCCCACTTTTTTAATTCTGCCCTATTCATAAGAATATTTTTATCTTGTAAAAACATCCAATCATCAAAATCAACCAAAATTGTGTTGTCACCAACTTTCAAATTAAGCTTATATTTCCAATTTAGAGCATTACCTTCAGATATACCTTTAGCCTCTCCAACAACATCTGAAGCAGTGCCACTATATTTATTATTTCCTAAAATATTGATCGTCCAAACTCTAGAATCTTGTTCGCCATCATCATATAGAAACTTTTCATCAAGAGTGAGTGTATCAGATTCTAATGTCCCAGTAATATCAACTTTAAATGTTCTCTTTAAATTACCAAACCTATCATGAAACATTCCCCAGGCTACTGTCTTGCCTTCAAAATAATCTTCTAAGGAGAATGTTGGTTGGCTTCCTTTGAACTTTTCTATATTCATCTGACTACTACAAGAACTAATTAAAAAAATAAAAATAGTAAAAAAAAATCTCATCGTTATTAAATTAACTTAAATAATATTAACAATATATTTTTTTTTGAATTTTTTGAAGTTCATTTTCTTTTAATTTAAAATTTATAAGTAAATAAGCAGCTAAAAGCTTAAGTAAGATTGGTGCCAAAGCGTAAGAAATTATTATAAAAAGTCTAACGTTTGCATTAATTTCGCCATCTGTGTCAAAATCTAAAACCCCCATTATTCCAAATACAAAAATACTTACTACAGCAAAAGCAAACTTGTTTAGAAATGTTATAATTGAAAAAAGTACACCAGAGATATCCTCACTAAATTTACTACGATGCCAATCGGTTATATCAGCTTGAATGGATGGTGGTATTATTAAATCGGCCCCTAGACAAAATCCGGTTATACAAGAGATTATTATAAAAAATAAAAAATTGCCATTTTCCAAAAAAAATACCAAAAGAAAAAACATTGCTGACAAAAATAAAGAAATACTCCACACTTCTTTTTTTCCATATTTTTTACTGATAATCGTCCAAAAAGGAACACCAATTATTGCAAATAAAAAGTAAAAAAATAAAGTTGTTTGTCTATTTGAATCATCGCCGCCTAGAACATAAGTAATAAAGAAAGCAAATAACACCATTGGAAATACATTTGCTAAATTATTTACAACTAACACAAAAAAAATTTTCGAAAAATATATATTTTTTCTAAGGTTTTTAAAAACTTTTTTAAATTTTATTTTTTTTTCATTTGTTCTTCTATTTTCTGGAATCAAACTACAAAATAAAATCAGACCCATTAAACCAAATAATAAAGCAATAATAACTATATTTTCCAATAACTTTTCGTTACTAATACTAAAAAACATTGGGATACCAAGAGAACAGAAAAGTCCGAGTAAAATGAAAAATTCGCGAGTTGCACTAAGCTTAGTTCTTAAGAAATAATTTTTTTCCAAATCATATCCAATCGATAAATAAGGAATTTGAAACATCGTCCAACCAATATACAAGATAGAGAGCCAAACTAAGAGAAATATCTCCTGATCTACATCTTGTTTCAAAAAAAGTTGCGTAAGGGCCAGACCAGATAAAATTCCACCTATTAATAGATAAACCTTTCTTGGAAAAAAATTTTTATCATTCAACCACCCCATAAGTGGATCTGTGATTATGTCAACAATCTTTGATAAAAAAATAAGTATTCCAATTACTGAAATTTTGAAACCATGCACTTCTGCAAAAAAAGCTGGAAGCATAATCATTACTGGAAAGGTAGGGATAGAAAATGCAAACGCTGGGAATGCATAAATCGTATTTCTTAAAAAAATAGATTTCAATCTAAGCTTTCTTAATTAGAAATTGGCCAACATTAATATTACCAGATTTAAAACCTCCCTCACAATATCCTAAGTAATAGTTCCAAAGTCTTTTAAAACTTTCACTAAAACCAAGGCTTTTTATGCAGTCCCATGAATTCTCAAATGACTCAGACCATATTCTTATTGTTTTAGCGTAGTCATTTCCAAACATTTTTTTATTTTTAATATGAAGGCCTCTCGATGTTATTACCTTATTCATTTCCTCTATTGAGGGAAGCATGCCACCAGGAAATATATAGGTTTGGATAAAATCTGGAAACTTTTTATATTTTTGAAAAAATTCATCCTCAATTGTGATTGTCTGAAGCCCTATTGATCCATCGGACTTTAGATTTTTCTTTAAAACATCAAAGTATTTCGACCAGTATTTTTCTCCAACTGCCTCAAACATTTCTATAGAAACAATTTTATCATATTTACCGTCAATATTTCTGTAATCTAGAAGTTTTACATCAACCTTATCTATAAGCTTGTCTTCGTAAATTTTTTGCTTTGCTTTCTCATACTGTTTTTTTGAAATTGTAATTGCTGTAACATTTGCTGAGTATTTTTTTGCTAAAAAAGAAGAAAAACCTCCCCAACCACATCCTATCTCAAGTATTTTATCATTTTCTTTTACGCCCGTGATATTTGCAAGATTTTCATATTTATTAATTTGGCCTTTAAGAAGGTTATCCTCAGGGTTCTTGAACATAGCTGATGAATATGTCATTGATTCATCTAACCATTTTTCATAAAATGAATTTCCCAAATCATAGTGAAAAGATATATTCTTTTTAGATCCAGACCTACTATTTTTTTTTAAGTGATGCTTAAGCCTTAAATACAAAATGGTAAACCATTTTCCTCTAACGTATTTTGAAAACTCGTGAAAATTTCTTGCACCCCATTCTAGAAAATTAGTAAGATTAGATGTTTCCCAGTTTCCATCAACGTAACTTTCAGCCCAACCAAGATCCCCTCTTAAAAAAAAATCACTAATGCATTTCTCTTTTAAAATTTTTATATCTGCATTAGGTCCTGAAAGCTTTCCCTTAAAAAAGAATAGAGGTTTGTTGTCCTTATAAACACGTATTGAGCCATATTTACTCTGTGCTAAAACGTTTAAAAACAAATTTAATTTAGTTTGGGTATTAAAAAGCATTTTATGTTAGCCCTCTGAAAAAAAGTTTTTTGGTTTTTTTGGTTTTTTTATATATGTTGCACCCTTTACAAAAAGTTTCAAGGCTTCAAAGTGTATTCCAGCTGTAACCTTAAGGTTTTGAAAAAAGTTCTTAAAAAATATTCTTAAAATATTTTTATCATTCATCTCAATTGATCTTCCTTTAAATGATGCCTTAAAAATTTTTTGATTATTAATATTGTAAATTATAAACAGTTTTACAAAATTACTGTCAATAGTAAAAGTGATTACATAATGACCATTTATATTAAAAAATGGAGAAACGTGAAATCTTTTTTTAACAATATTTTTTTTGTTTATTTCGCAATAATATGAATGTCTTTCATTGAATGTATTGCTAACTTCATAAATTATAGCAGCTGCTTTATTTTTATCATCGAAACCAACAAAAACTGTTATCGGATTAAAAACATAACCTAAGATTCTAGGCAAACAGAACGACTTTATATCATTAATATTTTTTTTGCCTTTTTGTGAAAATTTTTTTTTTTAAGATTTGATATGTGTTATTTAAATTTTTACCAACCTCACCGTGATCTCTGTCGTAAAATGAAAACAAAGTAAATCTGTTTTGTTTAAAAAATTTATATTTTCGTTTAAAATTTAATGAAAACCAAAAATAACAAAAGTGATAACTAAATGAATGAATAAAAGGCTTATACCTTGTGTGTGAAACAATACCTTCATATAAAGTATCATTAGTATTGTTAATTTTTTTCATTACTTCTTTCTAATATTTTTTTAACAATATGCAACGCGGAAGTAATGCCATCCTCATGGAAACCATAACCTAAGTATGCACCACAAAACCATATATTTTTCGTTCCTTGTATATTTGTTATTTTTTTTTGATTTTTAAATGTATTAAAATCAAACAATGGATGGTCATAATATATTTTTTTAAATAGTTTTTCCTTTGAAGGTAAAGTTGATGGATTTAGAGAAACAAAAATATTTAAATTAGTGTTAAGTTTTTGAAGTTTATTCATCCAATATGTTACGTTTACACCATTTTTATTATTTTTATCGTCTATGTAATTCCAGCTAGACCAAACTTTTCTAGATTCTGGCATTAATTTTTCATCAAAATGAACATACACTTTGTTTTTTGTATATTTTATATCTTCAAACATTTTTTTTTCTTCTTTTTTTAAGTTAATTATATTTTTTACCTGATCTGAATGAACTGCAATTATAAGATGGTCGTATTCTTTTTTTTTTCCCTTCACATCGAGAAAAATTTTATTTTCTTTGCTATGTAAAAATTTTACAGAGCTATTCTTATAGGCTGAAATATTTTTTGTCTTAAGAATTTTTTCAACATAATTTTTACTTCCACCCAACACAGTTCTCCATCTTGGACGATTAAAAATTTTAAGGAGCCCGTGATTTAAAAAAAACATTACAAACTTCTCAAATGGATATTTTTTTATTTCATCAATCTCCGAAGACCAAATACTCGCTGCCATTGGGTAAAGATGTTTGTCTTTATAATAATCAGAGTAATTTTTTAAATCTAAGTATTCTTGAATTGTATAATTTTTATATTTACCAATATGCTTTTTAGCTAACAAATTAAAAGAAACAATTTCACACAACATTCTCCAAAAATTAATATTTAGTAAATTTTTTCTTTGGGAAAATAACGATGACAAATTAGTTCCTGAATATTCAAAATTATCAATTTTATTTGAAACAGCAAATGACATATCGCTTGCATAAGATTCAACATTTAGCTCTTCAAAAAGATTACATAGATTTGGATAATTAATTTGATTGAATACAATAAAACCAGAATCAACGTTAATTTTGTCTTCTTTATATTTGATTATTTGTGTGTGAGTATGTCCACCAAAATAGGAGTTTTTTTCAAATAGATCTATTTTGAAATTCTTAGAGAGATAATATGCAGAAGATAAGCCTGATATGCCGCTACCAATCACTGCAATCTTTAAATTCCTCATTAAATTATATTATGAGAAAAAAAACTAAATTAAATCAAAAAAATCAATATATTGTTTGACAACAGTATTTAACAACTATATATTGTTATAGGGCTAGTATGATAATAACAAAATTTTGTGCAATAACATTCTCATCAATATTTTTGTTGTTACTAGTCTCAAGTCTATTTTAATTTCCTCCAATAAAACCCTGATTTT